>NZ_JBHWJL010000072.1:0-20042 GCF_042731495.1 Streptomyces sp. NPDC059853 | reverse complement strand
GGCCGGTCGTCTCCGACCGGCCCGGGCCCCCGGACCCGCATGATCACCCTTTGGGTGGTGTCCCGTGGGTGGTGTTACGACCGTGCCTCGGCCCGTGCCTCGCGGCGCAGATCGCGGAAGGTGTACACCCGCCGCACCATCGCGAACAGCGGGATCACCGCCCCCAGCACCAGCTGCAGCGAGCAGCCGGTCTGGAGCATCAGCTCGCCGCCCGGGGCGTCGAACGCCCACGCGGTCAGCAGCGCCATGCTCAGCACGATCCAGGACAGCATCGCGCCCGCCAGCGGCCCGCGCGGCTTCGGGTACTCGACCCGGCTCACCATCAGCCAGGCCACGCCGACGATCGCCAGCAGGGTGGGCCAGAACGGCAGCTCCAGCAGCACGATGGAGACCACCGTGAGCGCCCCGAACGGGCTCGGCATCCCCTGGAAGACCCCGTCGGGCATGGTCACGCAGGAGAACCGGGCGAGCCGCAGCACCACCGCGAGCAGCACGGTGATCGCGGCGAGCGCCGCGACCGGTTCGTGGGCGTCGCCCACCACCATGCCCCAGACGAGCACGAAGTAGGCCGGTGCCAGCCCGAAGCTGATCAGGTCGGAGAGATTGTCCAGCTCGGCGCCCATGGGGGAGCTGCGCAGCTTGCGCGCCACCAGGCCGTCGAACAGGTCGAAGACCGAGGCCAGCAGCATCAGCAGCACGGCGGTGGCCGCGTTGTTGCGGACCACGCCGACGTCGCCGCTGCCGGTCAGGTGCGGGATGAGCACCCCGGTGGTGGTGAAGTAGACCGCGAGGAACCCGCAGATGGCGTTCGACAGGGTCAGGGTGTCCGCTATTGACAGCCGCATCGACAGCGGCAGCTCGTCCGCGTCGTCCTCGTCCGCCTCATTGACCCAGGAATCCTGGGCTCCACGGTCAATCACGGTCAAGACGTGTCACCCCCGCTGTCGTCTTCTGCCCGACCTCGACCGCCGGCTCGATGCCCTCCGGCAGGTAGACATCCACCCGGGAGCCGAACCGGATCAGGCCGATGCGCTCGCCCTGCTCGACCTTGCAGCCCTGCGGGACGTACGGCACGATGCGCCGCGCGACCGCGCCGGCGATCTGCACCATCTCGATGTCGCCCAGCTCGCTGTCGAAGCGCCACACGACGCGCTCGTTGAACTCGCTCTCCTTGTCGAATGCCGGAACGTAACCGCCCGGGACGTGCTCGACGGAGGCCACGGTGCCGGCGACCGGCGCCCGGTTCACGTGGACGTTCAGCGGGCTCATGAAGATCGCCACCCGGGTGCGCCCGTCCTCCCACGGCATGATGCTCTGCACCACCCCGTCCGCAGGACAGATCACCCGCCCCTCGCCGATCTCCCGCTCCGGGTCGCGGAAGAACCACAGCATGCCCGCGGCCAGCGCGGTGGCCG
The DNA here is from genome assembly GCF_042731495.1 of Streptomyces sp. NPDC059853. Classification (NCBI taxonomy): domain Bacteria; kingdom Bacillati; phylum Actinomycetota; class Actinomycetes; order Kitasatosporales; family Streptomycetaceae; genus Streptomyces; species Streptomyces sp. NPDC059853. The sequence continues at coordinate 18,627 of NZ_JBHWJL010000072.1, read as the reverse complement.
GAACGGCGGCAGCCGCCCAGCGTCCGGAGCGGCGGGCCTTCGCGAGCGAGACGGCGGCCGTGGCCACCGTGGGCAGCAGCCACGGCGAAGCACCGCGAGCGAGGCGTACGGAGGAGGAGCTGAGCGGCATGGGAGACCTTCGTAGCGGGGAAAGCCGCGCATCCCGAAGCGGCGCGACTAAGCCGATGCTAGCGGCTTCGGACGGTAACTCGGCAAGCCAGCAGGCCGGGTACGGCCATAAGTCCTGTTCTGCCGACGATCTGTGTGTCTCAATAATGCCCCGATAGAGGACATTCAGCCCTGGCCACCATACGCCAGAACACGCCCGAGCGGGAGAGGTGATTCGGGATCGCCCGGCGAATTCCGAGTTGTACCGCCGCGCAGCGTGAGTTCTCACACGCACAACGTGAGGCCGCGGGGAAGCGTGATCCGGCATCCCATCATTGGGTAAAACCTCGCCCGCGCGCCCCCCGGTGCCCGGCCTCAGGAGGCGGCGGGCGGCTCGAAGGCCGAGGTACGCACCAGACCGGCCGCCCGGCCCTTCCCGGCGAGCACCAGCGCCATCTTCCGGCTGGCCTCGTCGATCATCTCCTCGCCGAGCATGGCCGCCCCCCGGGCGCCGCCGGCCGCCGAGGTCCACCACGCGTACGCGTCCAGAATCAGCTCGGCGCGGTCGTAATCCTCCTGGGACGGCGAGAAGATCTCGTTCGCCGCCGCGATCTGGTCCGGATGCAGCACCCACTTCCCGTCGAAGCCCAGCGCCGCCGACCGGCCGGCCACCTCGCGGAACCCGGCGGGATTGCGGATCTGGAGATAGGGGCCGTCGATCGCCTGGAGACCGTGCGCGCGGGCCGCCATGAGAATCCGCATCAGGATGTAGTGATAGGCGTCCGCCGGATAGCCGGGCGGCTGTTCGCCGACCACCAGTGACTTCATATTGATGGACGCCATGAAGTCCGCGGGCCCGAACACCAGGCTCTCCAGCCGGGGCGAAGCCGCCGCGATCTCCTCCGCGTTCACCAGGCCCCGGGCGTCCTCGATCTGCGCCTCGATGCCGATCCGGCCCGCCTCCAGGCCCACCGTCCGCTCCACCTGGCCGAGCAGCAGGTCCAGCGCGCGCACCTGCGCCGCGTCCTGCGTCTTGGGCAGCAACAGGGCGTCCAGCCGCGCCCCCGCGCCCTCGACGACCGTGATCACGTCCCGGTACGTCCACGGGGTGGCCCAGTCGTTCACCCGCACGACCCGCGTCTTCGCCCCCCAGTCGCCCTCGTTGAGCGCCTCGACCACGGCATGCCGGGCCCGTTCCTTGGCGAGCGGGGCGACCGCGTCCTCCAGGTCGAGGAAGACCGCGTCGGCGGGCAGCCCCTGGGCCTTCTCCAGGAACCGGGGGTTGCTCCCGGGTACGGCGAGCACGGAGCGGCGGGAGCGGAACGGGCGCTGCCCCGGGGAACCGGGCAGGGTCATGCGGGCCTCCAGGGTGGAAGAGATGACGAATGACAAGAGGATGAGATGACGATAGGTGTCGTGTGGGCGGAACGGCGGGGCAGCGGGCGGTGATCCGGCGGAACGGTGGTACGGCGGGTCAGCGGCGGCAGTCGCGCAGCGCCAGCTCGATCGTGCGCATGACCTCGTCCAGCGGTGCGTCCGTACGGGCCACCGCGACCAGCACCTCGCCCCCCGCCCCGTCCGCCGCCGTCGCCACCTCGGCAGCCGCCGGGGGCGCCGCCGCCACCCCGCCGGTGGTACCGCCGGTGAACACCGGCAGCGAACCGAACGCGCTGCGCACGATGGTGAACGCGTGCTCCAGCTCCGCCTCCACATCGCCCTGCCCGCCCCGGCGCAGCCAGCGCCGCAGCACATGGTTGTGCGCCGTCACCACGGAGGAGGCGGCCACCTCGGCCAGCAGCGGCTCGTCACCGTTGTGCGAGTTCTCGTCGAACCGGGCCAGCAGATAGCGGGTGAACAGCCGCTCGTACCGCGCCACCGAGGCGATCTCCCGCTCGCGCAGCGCCGGAACCTCCCGGGTCAGCTTGTAACGCTCGACGGACACGGCCGGGGAGGCGGCGTACATCCGCAAGACCTCCTTGATGCCCCGGCAGATCGTGTCGATCGGGTTCTCCCGCTCGGGCGCCGCCTCCAGCACCGCCTCGGCGCGCACCAGGGTGTCGTCGTGGTCGGGGAAGATCGCCTCTTCCTTGGAGCGGAAGTGCCGGAAGAAGGTTCTGCGGGCCACCCCGGCGGTCGCGGCGATCTCGTCGACGGTGGTCGCCGCGTACCCCTTGGTCGCGAACAGCTCCATGGCGGCGGCGGCCAGCGCCCTGCGCACCTTCAGGCGTTGGGAGATCTGCGAACGGTCGGACTTCACGGGCTGAGCCATGGAAGCGAACGTACTGCATCCCCCGGCCCCCCGCTGACCATGGCGGATGCGGTGCTGTCAGCCCCGCGCGTACCGCACTTCGGGGACGCGGGCACCGTCGACGTCGTCGGATCGCACGGCCCCGTCCGCGGCGAACCCGGCCCGCTCGTAGAACCGGCGCGCCCGGAGGTTGCCGCGCAGCACCCACAGCCGCACCCGGGGCAGCCCGGCCGCGCGCAGCCGGCCGGTGCCGGCCGCGAGCAGGGCCCGCCCGACGCCGGCCCCGATGACGTCGGGGCGGACGTACAGCGCGCGCACCTCGCCCCAGCCGTCGTCCTCCGGCCGGTACGGGCCCTGGCAGGCCCAGCCGACGACCCGCCCGGCCGCCGACGCCACCAGATGGCTGGTGTGCGTCGGCAGTCCGGGCAGGGCCTGCCGCAGTCCCGCGGCGATCGGCGCCGGGTCCAGCGCGTCGAGATGCCCCTGGGGCATGAGTCCGCGGTACGCGTACCGCCACCCCAGCACCCGCACCTCGGCGACGCCGTCGGTGTCGGCCGCGGTCATGTCCCGTATCGAGATGGTCATCGCACCATTCTGCGGGGCGGGTTCACCGCGCGGTGCGCCGCTCGCCACCCGCCGCTTCGCCCGCTCAGCCGGCGACCCGCACCGTCCAGCGCGGGTCCCGGCCGGTGGCGCCCAGCAGCCGGTCCAGGGCGGCGGCGTCCCCGGGCACCGGGACCGGCTCCCCGAAGACGCGCGTCTCCCGCCCCCGCGGGGCCAGCTCCGCCACCAGCGAGCCGCACTCCGCCACCGCCGCCGGATCCGGCGCGTACGGCAGACCGGCGGCCCGCGCCAGATCCCAGCCGTGCACCGTCAGATCCAGCAGCGCCATCCGCGCCACCGTGCGGGCCGGCATCCCCATGGCGCCCACCTCGCCCTCCTCCGCGCCCGGCACCGCCCAGGCCGCCGCCAGCCGCTCCGCCTCCACCGGGAACCGCTCCCGCCACCCGGGATCGTCGCCCAGCAGATCCGGCGCCGTCGCGAAGCCGGCGGGCCGCCGGGCCGCCAGCTCCTGGAACCCGATCACCACCTGGAAGAGATGGTTGAGCAGCCCGCGCACCGTGTAGTCGGCGCACGGGGTCGGGTCCCCGAGCCGGTCGTCGCCGATACCTCGTACCACGGGCGCGGTGCTCCGTGCCGCCGCCGCCAGCAGGGTGCCGATGTCCGTCTCACTCGTCATACCGGCACGCTAGGCACCGCCCTCCCACGGCGGCTTGAAAAAACGCGCCATACGATCGGGCCATGGGCCAGGAGCCGAGACGCGACACCCGGGGCATCGTGGACGCCGCCGGGCTCTTCGCCCGGGTACGGTTCCGCCGCCGCCTTCCGGCGGCCGACGCGCTGCGCCCGTACATCGAGCACTACTGGCTCATCGACTGGACCGACCTGCCCGAGCCGTACCTCACCAGGATCGTCCCGCACCCGTCCGTGAACCTGGTCTTCCAGCGGTACGGGCCACCCGGCCGCGCCACCGGTTGGGGAGAGCTGGCCGGGATCGGCCCGGACCTCTTCATCCAGCGGCTGGCCGGCACCGGGCGGGTGTGCGGCGTCCAGTTCCGGCCCGGCGGTTTCCGGCCCTTCGCGCCGGACCGGCCGGTCTCGGCCTGGACGGGACAGCGGATCCCGTCCGGCACGGCCGCCGAGACCGCCGCCGTCCTGGGCCCGGACGACGACGACCGGCGCGTCGCCGCCCTCGACGCCCTGCTGCTCACCCGGGGCCCGCACCCCGGCCCGCAGGCACACCTGGCCATGGAACTGGCCCGGCGGATCCGCACCGACCGCACGGTGCGCCGGGTCTCCGCCCTCGCCCGGGACGCCGGGATGCCGGTGCGCACCCTGCAACGTCTCTTCGCCGACTGGGTGGGTGTCTCGCCCAAGTGGGTCATCCTCCGCCACCGCCTGCACGACGCCCTGGAGCGGGCCGAGTACGCGGACGGGGTGGACTGGGCCGCGCTCGCCGCGGAACTCGGCTACAGCGACCAGGCCCACCTCGTCCGGGACTTCACCGCGACGATCGGCGTCTCCCCGGCCGCCTACGCCTCCAGTTCGGCCACCACCGCGAAGTGATCCGAGGGCCACACCCCGTCCACCGGTCCGTCCCCGGCCCGCCGCACCGACCGCACCCGGCCGGTGCCGTCCGCCGCCGGCAGCCCCGTGTGGATGTAGTCGACGCGGATGTCCAGCCCCAGGCCGCCCGCCAGATACGGGTTGGCGGTGTCCCAGGTGGCCGACGGCTGCCCCGGGTCGGCGTACCGCCAGGCGTCCAGCAGCATCTGCCCCGGCACGGCGGGCGCGGTCAGCCGCCCGCCCAGCAGCCGGATCTCGTCCGAGTCGGGCTCGGCGTTGAAGTCCCCGGTGATCACCGGCGGGAACGCCCCGCCACCGCGCCGGTCCGCCACCAGCCGGGCCAGCGTGCGCACCTGCGCGCAGCGCACCGCGGAGCCGGCCGGGCCCGAGTGCAGATGGGTGGTGAAGAACGGCACCGGGCCACCGGGCGCGGCGATCCGCGCGTACAGCGCCACCCGGCCCTCGTCGGGACCGTCCCCGCGCGGCAGCGGCACCACCGCCGACTCCTCGACGGGCCACCGGCTGAGCACCGCGAGCCCCACCCCGAGCCCTGCCGGGGCGTCGGCCGGAAGCCGCTCGCGCCAGTGCGGCGGCAACAGCGCGGGCGCCCACGCCAGATGCATGCCGAGGTCGGCGGCGAGCTGTTCGGCGAGATGGCCCCCGGCCGTGGACCAGACCTCCTGGAGCCCGCAGATGTCGGGCCGCTCGGCCCGCAGAACGGCCGCGATCTCCTCCTGCCGCCGCTCCCAGGGCCCGAATCGCCACCACAGGTTCCACGTCATGATCCGCACGTGCCGATGGTACGGGCCCCGGGCCGCCCGCCTGCCGACCGCGCGCGCCCCGTCCCGCCGGCGGTGGCCCGGACCCGAACGGTGCCGCCGTCCGTCGTCGTACGGTCGCGCGCAGCCTCCCCTGCGCACACGGTGCGTCCGGGCCCCGCCCGGGGGCTCCGGCGGCGCGGGCACCGGGCGGATGGCGCGCGGCACCTTCGCCGCCGTGACCGGGCCTCCGTGCGGCTTCGTCACCGGGGCTGCCGTCGGCTTTGTCCCGGTGATACGGTCCCGGCATGGTGATGGGGGGCGGCGTGCGGGCCGTGGTATGGGACATCGACGACACGCTCTTCGACTACACCGGCGCCAACGAGGCGGGCGCCCGCGAGCACTTCGCCGCCGAGGGGCTGCCCGCCGGGCCGGAGGAGATCGCCCGCTGGACCGCCGTCATGCACGAGCACTACGCCCGCTATCTGACCGGCGAACTCACCTTCGACGAACAGCGCCGGGAGCGGGTGCGCGCCTTCCTGGGCGAGCCGGAGCTGCCGGGCGAGGCGGCCGCGGCGTGGTTCGAGCGGTTCGGCGTGCGGATGCGGGCGGCCTGGCGGCTGTACCCGGACGTGGTCCCGGCCCTGGACGCGCTCACCCCGCACTACCGGCACGGGCTGCTGTCCAACTCCAACTCCGCCCACCAGGACGACAAGCTGCGCCGGCTGGGGGTGCGCGACCGCTTCGAGGTGCTGCTGTGCTCGGAGGAACTGGGCCACGCCAAGCCCGCGCCGGAGGCGTTCGAGGCCGCCTGCGCGGCGATGCGTCTGGAGCCGGCGCAGGTGGCGTACATCGGCGACCAGCGGGTCACCGACGCCGAGGCGGCCACGGCGGCCGGGCTGCACGGCATCTGGCTGGACCGGGCGGGGACGTTCGCCTGTGACGAGGTGCGGCACCGGATCACCACGCTGGCAGCCCTGCCCGCCCTCCTGGCGGCGCTGGGCGGCTGAGGCGTCAGCACCGGGTGTCGCCGCCGGTGCCCCCGCGGCCCCCGGCGGTCACCGGACGGGCGCCCGGGGTGTGCGGGTAGAGCGTCATCCGCGGGCGTCCTTCGGCGTCGCGGGTCCACACGACGGTGCCCTCGCTGGTGAGGTGACGGGAGATCACGGTCTGGTCCGAACGCTGCGCTGAGGTTGTCATGGCACCAGTGTCGGACGGCCGACCGTTCGCGTCCATTGCATGTTTCCCTATGACTATGTGCACAATCGTTGCATGATTGATCTGCGCAGGATCCAGGTGCTCCGTGCCGTCCACCAGCACGGCACCGTCACCGCCGCCGCGGCGGCGCTGCACCTGACCCCCTCCGCCGTCTCCCACCACCTGCGGGAACTGGCCCGCGAGCTGAAGGTGCCGCTCGTCGAACCGCAGGGCCGCGGCATCCGGCTCACCGGCGCGGCCCACGTCGTCATCGAACACGGCGACGCCATGGTGGCCCGCTGGGAGGAGGCCGAATCCGCGCTGGAGGCCTACCGCGCCGGTACGGCGGGCCTGCTGCGCATGTGCGGTTTCCCCAGCGCCATCGCCGCACTGCTCGGCCCCGCCGCCGCCCGGATGCGCGCCGCCCACCCCGGGCTGACCGTCGAGGTGAGCGAGTGCGAGACCCCGACCGGGTTCGACCTCCTGCTGTCGACCGACGCCGACATCGCCGTCCTCGCCCCCTCCGAGGAGTTCCCGTACCCCGGCGACGCCCGCTTCGACCAGCGCACACTGCTCGACGACCGGCTCGACCTGCTGGTCCCGGCCGGCCACCCGCTGGCGGCCCGGGAGCGGGGCGTACGGCTGGAGGACGCCGCCCACGAGGACTGGGTGCTGCCCGCCCCCGGCAGCTGCGACCACCACCAGCGGGTCGTGGTGTTCTGCGCGGTGGCCGGCTTCACCCCCAAGGTCACCCACCAGGTGAAGGAGTGGATGGCCGTCTCCGCCATGGTCGGCGCCGGGCTGGGTGTTTCCCTGATCCCCCGGACCGCGCCCACCCTGCCCGGGCACGGCGTGGTACGTGTCCCGCTGGCCGGTGAGCCGCCCCTCGCCCGCCGCATCCTCACCTGCGTCCGCCGGGGCAGCCGCGACCATCCGCTGGTGCACAACGGGCTGAAGGCCCTTCAGGAGGTCGCCGACGAGGTGGCCGCGCGCTGAGCCGCGGGACGGGCGCGGTCCGGCACGGCGACACCGTGTACCTCTCCGGCCAGGTCTCCCACGACGGCACCACCCTCGTCGCCCCCGCACCGGTCGACGCCGCCGGACGCGCCACCGGCACCGGCAACACCGCCGCCCGGCTGCGCCAGTGCTGCACCAACCCGGCCACCCTGCCGCACCGCTTCGGCGCCTCGCTCGACGACGTGGTCGAGGAGGTCATCCACGCCATCGACGTAACCGGCCGCGGCGGCGCCGGCCAGAAGCTCTCCAGCACGGCACGCCCGCCCGCGTCGGCGAGCAGCGCCCACAGCGACTCGGCGGCCGCCCGGCCGAGGCGCGCACTCCACTCCCGGCCGGTCGTACCGGGCGGGCGCAGCTCCGCGAGGCTGTCGGCCGGCGACTCCTTCAGGGTGTCCTCGCTGAACAGCGGCAGCCGCAGGACGCCGCCGGCTCCCCGGCCAGGGTCGTCCTGCCCGCGCCCGGGAGGCCGTTGACCAGCACCGTGCCCGCTCCGGGGGTGCCGCTCACCGCGGGGTCAGCCGCAGCAGCAGCGCCGTGGGGGTGCGGGGCAGGGTGACCGTCAGCGTGCCGTCCGCCGCCGACCACTGGGCCGAGCCGGGGGCGGCGGCCGGGTAGCGGATCTCCGGCTCCAGCGCGCGGCCCCGCCACGCCGGGAGCGGCAGCGTCCGTACCGGATCGCCGTCACGGTGCCACACCGTCAGATAGCCCGCGCCGTCCGCCGTGCGCAGCCCGAGCGCCAGCCAGCCGTCGTCCCAGCCCGGCAGCCCCAGCGGCCAGAACGGCACCGCCCCGGGCAACTCGGCGCGCAGCCCCTTGTACACCTCCACCGCCTCCCGCACCAGCGCGAACCGGCCGGGATCCATCCGGTCCAGGTGCCCGGACAGATGCACCCGCCCCAGCAGCGCACCGGCCAGTGTGAAGGCGACCGCGTCCTCGCTGAACTCCGGCTGCGGGTACGCCCACACCGCGCCCTGCTCCGGCGGCACCGCCGTGGGGGCCGCCGCCGCGATCGGCGGGTAGCGCAGGAAATCCTGCTGGTCGCTGGTGGACTGGAGCTGGACCAGCGCCAGCGACGAGCCGTCCATGCGCATGCCGCCCGAGGCGCAGTTCTCGATCACCAGGCCCGGGTGGCGTTCCAGCACGCCGCGCAGCCACGCCTGGTACGCCCGTGCGTGCCCGAGCAGCCCGGCCCCCGGGCTGGTGGTGCCGCCGGTGTCGGTGCCCGGCGGTACGGAGATGTTGTAGTCCAGCTTCAGATAGCCGACGCCCCACCCGCCGACGATCCGGTCGACCGTCGCGTCCAGATGGCGCCGCGCCGCCGGGTGCCGCAGATCCAGCTGGAAGCGGCCGTTCTCCCGCACCCGCTGCCCGTCCCGGACGAAGTACGCGGCGTCCGGCAGCGTGGCGGCGATCGGGCTGCGCACGCCCACCACCTCCGGCTCCAGCCACAGCCCGGGCACCATGCCGTGGGCGCGGATGCGGTCCAGCACCTCGTGGATGCCGCGCTCGCCGGGGAACCGGGTGGCGGCCGGCTGCCAGGCGCCGACCGTGTCCCACCAGCCTCCGGCGTCGTCGTCGTACCAGCCGGCGTCGATGACGAAGTACTCGGCGCCCGCGCGGGCCGCCGCGTCGATCAGCGGCAGCAGCTTCGCGGTCGTCGGGTCGCCGTTCAGCGTGTTCATGTAGTCGTTGAAGACGACCGGCAGCGTGGTGTGGTCCGGGTGCGGCCGGCGCAGCAGCCGCCGGTAGGCGGTGAGCGCCGCGAGCGCCCCCTCGAACCCGGCCCCGGAGAGCGCGAGCGCCGCCGGGACGGTGGTGAACGACGCGCCGGGCGCCAGGTGTTCACTCCACTGGTGCTCGGTGTCGGTCGGCCCCCACAGCGCCAGCCAGCCGGCCGCCGCCCGCTCACCGGCCTCCCAGGTCCAGCCGGCCGGGGACTCGATCTGCCACAGCCAGGCCGCCCCGTCGCGGCCGGTCAGCGCGCCCATCGGCAGATGCCCGTCGGTCGGCCAGCTGCCCCGGCCGCTGTACGCCACCCGGCCGCGCGGGTCCTGCCGGTGCAGCGCGTGGTTCAGGTCGGGGACCCGGCGGCGCAGCGGCTCGCGGCGCCAGCGGCACTCGGCCAGCCAGTCGTTCTCGGCCCAGTGCAGCTCCAGGTCCCCGGGCGAGGGGAGCCCGCCCAGGGTCAGCGAGGAGACCGCGTACAGGGTGCGCGGCCCGGCCGCCTCGTTGGTCACCGTCACCGAGCCGCGCACCACCGCGATGCCGTCCGGCGACTCCAGCAGCACGGTGACGGCCAGTCCGCTCACACCGTCCGCCAGTTCCAGGCGCAGCCGGTGCCACGGCCCGTCCACCTCGGCGCGGTGCGAGCGCAGCCGCAGCCGCCGGCCCACCGCCGTGTCGATGCCGCGCTGTCCCGACCAGGCGCTGCCGGTGCCGGCCGCCAGCAACTCCACCACCGGCAGCGCGGTGGCGAGCGGTGCGGGCGAAGCGGCCCGCACCTCGCCCGGCGGCCCCAGACGTACCGTCCGCAGCACCCCGTCCGGCCCCGCCGCGAACTCCGCGCTCAGCGCCGAGTGGCCCCACGTGACGGTGACTTCGGTGGCGGCGGCAGCGGTCCGCTCATCGCTCGACACAGTGATCCCCCTGGCGAAATCCCGGTTTCCCATGTCTTGACGGCCCTTGTGTGACCGGTCACAATCCTGGCATGTCTGTGACCGGTCACACAAGGAGCGGCCGCCGCCCCGCCAGCATCCGCGACGTCGCCGACGCCGCGGGGGTGTCGTACCAGACCGTCTCACGGGTCATCAACGGACACTCCAGCGTGCGCCCCGCCACCCGCGCCCGCGTCGAAGCCGCCATCGCCACGCTCGGCTTCCGGCGCAGCGCGACCGCTCACGCCCTGGCCAGCGGCCGGACCAGGGCGCTGACCGTCCTCACCTCCGACACCACCCACTACGGCTACGCCGCCGCACTCCAGGGCATCGAGGAGGCGGCCCGCGCCGCCTCCTTCGCCGTGGGCATCTCCGTCCTGGAATCGGATGAGGAGGCGGAGGTGCGCGACGCGGTGCGGCGCGCGACCGATTCCGGCGGCGGGCTGATCGTCATCGCCTACGACCGCCCCGGCGTCCGCGCCCTCCACCTCGTCCCGGACCACGCCCGGATGGTGGCCGCCGTGGAGACCCCGGCCACCACCCCGCCGCCCGGCAGCCCGTGGGTGTGGACCGATGACCGCGCCGCCGCCCACCGCATGACGCGCCATCTGCTCGGCCTGGGCCACCGCACCGTCCACTACCTCGCCATCCCCTCCACCACCGACACCGGCGACGGGTCCCAGCGCGCCGCCGGCTGGCGCGACGCGCTGCGCGAGGCCGGGCGGCCGGTCCCGGAGCCGCGTCCGGCCGGCTGGGAACCCGCCGACGGATACGCCGCCGGCCGCCTCCTGGCCCGCGACCCGGAGGTGACCGCCGTGCTGTGCGGGAACGACGACCTCGCGCTCGGCGTACTGCGCGCCCTGCGCGAGGCGGGACGCGAGGTGCCGCGCGACATCAGCGTCGCCGGCTTCGACGACGCCCCGCACGCCGCGTATCTGACCCCCGCCCTCACCACCGTCCGCCTCGACTTCACCGGCCTCGGCCGCGCCTGCTTCGCGCTGCTGCACGGCCTGCTGGAGGAGGGCGAGCCCATCACCCCGCACTCCGTGGCCCCGCCCGAGCTGATCGTCCGCGAGAGCACCGGACCCGCACCCGGCCCGCCACGCCCACCCCGCTGACGTACGGCGCCGCCCGCCCGGCGCCACCGCCCGCCCTCAGGAGTCCACGATGAAGAGGACATCCGCCGCACTGGCGCTCATCTGCGCCGGAGCACTGACCCTGACCGCCGGCTGTTCCGACAGCTCCGTCATCGACCACACCGACGAGGTGGCCCGGATGACGCCGGTCGACCCGCTCGGCGATCTGTCCGGCGTCACCCTCACCCTCTGGACGGCCCAGTCCACCGCCTCGGCCGCCGGCCCCGTCATCGAGGCGTTCGAGGAGGCCACCGGGGCGAGAGTACGCACCGAGGCCATCCCCGACCTGTACGAGCAGAACGTGCCCACCCGGCTCGCCGCCGGGGACATGCCCGATCTGCTGTTCTGGCAGCCCAGCATCTCCACGCTGCCCTTCATCCACCCGCAGCGCCATCTGCTGCCGCTGGACAACGAGCCCTGGGTGGCCGAACTCGGGCCCACCGAGGCATCCCTGGGCGTTCTGGACGGCACCCGCTTCGCCGCCGTCGTCTCCAGCCCCGCCATGCTCGGCGTCTACTACAACAAGGCGGTCTTCGCCGAAGCCGGCCTGAGCGAGGCCGATTTCCCGCACAGCTACGACGAACTCCTCCAGCTGGGCCGCACGGTGATCGACCGTACGGGCACACCCGCCTTCTACGAGGCGGGCGGCGACCAGTGGCCCCTGCAGTGGCAGGTGCAGGCCCAGCTCACCGACCTCCCCGACAGCTGGTGGGAGGGCCTGAACCGCAACGAGGAACACTGGACCGACCCCGTCGTCGTCGACGCCATCACCACCTACCACGACGAACTGCTCGGCGCCGGCCTCGCCCAGGACGACTACCGCACCGGCACCTTCACCGGCCAGGCCGAGGCGCTGTGGGAGGGTGACGCCGCCATGGCGCTCAACGTCACCGCCCTGCAGACCCTCTTCCAGGCCCAGCACACCACGGCGGAGATCGACGCGACCATCGGCTGGTTCCCGGTGGCCAACTCCGACGACCGCGGCCTGTACTCGCCCGACCAGGCCAACGGCGTCGTCGCCTTCCGCACCGGCGACGAGACGCGGCAGAACGCGGCCCGCCAATTCCTCGCGTACTGGCTCGGCCCCGGCTACCCGGACTATCTCGACGCCCGCAAGATCACCTCCGTACAGCCCGCAGTCCCCACCCCCGACGGGCTGCCGCGCATCGCCCTCGACCAACTCGCCGCGCTGCCGACGGCCCACGGGGTCTTCCAGGCCAAGGCCATCGTCGCCCCGGAACTGCACATCGGACTCGCCGAGCTGATCTACGGACGGAAGTCCCCCGAGGCGGTGGCGCAGTTCGTCGACGACCAATTCTCCGAGATCGCCCAGGCCCAGGGCGCAGCAGGCTTCTGAGAAAGGAGGCCGACCCGTGGCCCGTGCCCCCGGCCGGATATCCAGGGCGGCCGTGCACCACCCCTGGTGGTTCGCGCTGCCCGCCGTCCTCGTCTTCGGCGGCTTCTTCCTGCTGCCCAATCTGCTGAACTTCGTCTATCCCTTCACCGACTGGTCCGCGTACCACAGCGACATCTCCTACGCGGGGCTCGACAACTTCCGCCGCATCATCGACAACGGCACCCTCCTGCGGGCGATCCGCACCACCTTGGTGTACGCCCTGCTCGCCGCGTTCTTCCAGAACCTCTTCGGGCTGCTGCTCGCCCTGCTGCTGGAGCGGGACACCCGCTTCAACCGGTTCTTCCGCACGGTCTTCTTCCTCCCCGTCCTCATCTCCGCGCTCGCCGTCGGCTACATCTTCCAAGCCCTGCTCAACACGGACGGCGCCCTCAACAGCGCGCTGGGCACCGCCATCCCCTGGCTGGGCAGCACCACCTGGACCGTCGTCCTGGTCGCCGCCATCCACGGCTGGAAGTGGATGGGCCTGGCCATGCTGATCTATCTCGCCGGGCTCAAGGGCATCCCCGGTGACACGCTGGAGGCGGCGCGGGCGGACGGGGCGGGACCGTGGCGGCTGTTCTGGTCCATCCGCTTCCCGCTGCTCGCGCCCGCGGTCACCTTCAACGTCACCACTTCGCTGCTCGGCTCGATGAACACCTTCGACATCGTCCAGGCCACCACCGGTGGCGGTCCGGCCGGCGCCACCGAGGTGATGAACATCTACATGTTCCGCGTCTTCGGCCAGGGGCTGTACGCGCAGGCCTCCGCCATGAGCCTGGTGCTGTTCCTGGTGGTCGTCGCCCTGGCGATCCCCCTGGTGACCGGATTGCGCAAGAGGGAGCAACTGCTGTGAATCCCACCGCATCCGCATCCGCCGCCGCCCTCTGGCGCTGGGCCCGGCCGGCCCTGGTGATCCTGCTCGCCGCGCTCGCCGTGGGCGTACCGCTGTGGCTGGTGATCGCCACCGCCGCCAAGCCGCAGGGCGAGGCCGTACGCCCCGACCTGGCGCCGCCCGGGCAGTGGCAGCCGGGCCAGAACTACGCGGACGCCCTCAGCCAGGGCGAGATGCTGCGCGGCCTGCTCAACAGCCTGCTGGTCATCGTCCCGGCCGTGGTCCTGGTCCTCGTCCTGGGGGCGGCCGCGGCCTGGGTCTTCGCACGCCGCCGGGGCCGGCTGGTCACCGCCGCGTACACCGTGTGCATCAGCGGACTGCTGCTGCCCCCGGCCATCATCACCATCGTGCTGCAGCTGCGGCAGCTCGGCCTCGCCGGCACCCGCCCCGGCATGATCGCCGTCTACACCGGCATGTACCTGTCCACCTCCATCTTCTTCATGACGGGCTTCATCCGGGCCATCCCCCATGAACTGGAGGAGGCCGCCCGGATGGACGGCGCCGGGCCGCTGCGGATCTTCAGCCGGATCGTGCTGCCGCTGCTCCGCCCGGTCATCGCCACCGCCACCATCATGGTGATGCTCTACGCCTGGAGCGACGTCTTCTACTCCTTCTTCGTGCTCGGCGGAGGCGACGCCGCCACGCTGCCGATCAAGCTCTTCCAGGTCGCCAGCGCCCAGCTGTACCTCAACAACTGGCACCTCATCTTCGCCTACGTGGTGCTGATGAGCCTGCCGATGATCCTGGTCTTCCTGGTCGCCCAGCGAAAGATCGTGTCCGGAATCACCAGTGGAGCCGTCAAGTAAGCCGTCGAGCGGGAAAGGACCTCACCCCACATGAGCATGTCCACGGCACGGCACGGAACCGCAGGCGCACTCCGAGCGAGAAGGAGACTCCTCCGCATGACCATCGCCGCCGCCGTCACCGCGGCCACCCTCGGCGCCGCCGCCCCGGACGGGGGCGACGCCGGGGAAGCGGCCGCCGTCCCCGCCCTCACCGTCGACCTCGGCGCCTCCGAGGGCCCGCTGCTGTACGGGGCCAACGGCGCGCTGTACGGCCTGAGTGACGACGGCGTCCCCAGCGACGCCATCCTCGCGCCGCTCAAGCTCTCCACCATCAGCCAGAAGCCCGAGGGCGGCGCCCAGCACCCCAACGGCGACGCCCTCACCGTCTCCGACTCCTTCTTCCGCAACGGCGGCGGCGACATCTACGTGATGATGCAGGACATCTACGCCGAGTGGCCCTACGAGGACCTCGGCCTGGACGACTACCTCCCCAAGGTCGACGGCATCGTCGAAGAGATCGCCGCCCACCCGCGCGCCGACCGCTTCGTCGTGGTGCCCTTCAACGAGCCCGACCAGATCTGGTACCGGCTGGACGTCGACGACACCGCCCAGTACGAGCGCAACCGGGACCGCTTCCTCGCCGACTGGTCCACCGTCCACGACCGGATCCGCGCCATCAGCCCCACCCTGCGCATCGCCGGGCCCAACGAGGCACGCTACGACCGCCGCTTCCTGCCCGACTTCTACCGCTACGCGTACGACCACGACGTGCTGCCCGACATCACCACCTGGCACGAGCTGTCACCCGACTCGCTGCGCGCCTTCCAGAGCAACCACGACCACTACCGGGCCCTGGAACGGGAGATCGGCTTCGGCCCGCTGCCCGTCAACATCAACGAGTACGCCAACCGCCGCGATCTGTCGGTGCCGGGACAACTCGTCCAGTGGGTCGGCATGTTCGAACGCAACAAGGTCTTCGCCGACCAGGCGTACTGGGACATGGCCGGCAACCTCGACGGCAATGTGGTCCACGACAACATCCCCAACGGCGGCTGGTGGTTCTTCCGCTGGTACGCGGCGATGACCGGCGACACCGTGCGCGTCACCCCGCCGAGCCCCGACACCATCGACACCCTCCAGGGGCTGGCCTCCCTCGACACCGCCAAGCGCCAGGCCCAGGCCCTGCTGGGCGGCGCGGACGGACCGGCCGACGTCGTCTTCCAGCGAGTCGACCCGGCGCTCTTCGGCGACCGTGTCACGGTCACCGTCGCCGAGACCCGCTGGTCGGGCTACGAGGGCGCGCACCCCGCGCCCCGGGTGATCGGCCGCGCCACGGCACCGGTCCGCGCGGACGGCACCGTCACGGTGCCGCTCACCGGCCTGGAGCGGATGTCCGCCTACCGCGTGGTGCTCACCCCGGCCGGCGCCGGCACCCCTGACGAGCCGACCGTGCCGTGGCGCGGTACGTACGAGGCGGAGGACGCCCGCATCACCGGCGGGCAGATCCACACCCACGGCACGGTCGCCAACGCCAATGGCTACGCCGCTTCAGGCACCCGTGACGTCGGCTCGCTCAACCGCGAGGACAGTCAGGTGGAGTTCACCGTCGAGGTGCCCGCGGACGGCACCTACGACCTCACCGTCTTCCACGGCAACCAGAGCGAAGCGCCGGCCACCCAGCTGCTGACGGTGGACGGCGGCGAGCCCGCTCCCGTCACCTACCCGGCCACGCTCAACTGGTCCTATCGCGGCACCGTGACCGTGCCGCTGACGCTGAGCGCGGGCCGCCACACCCTCACCCTCGCCAAGGGGGACGGCGAGGTCACCCTGGACAAGATCGAGCTGACCGTGGCCGCCGAGCCGTTCACCGCGTACGAGGCGACGCTCGCGGACACCACCGGCACCCCGGGGTACGACTACGCCTCGGCGGCGGGCACCGGCACCGGCGCCCTGGTGCTGGACGGCGCGGCGGACGGCGCGGTCTTCGACGTCTACGCGCCGCGTGACGGCTACTACCGGCTGACCCCGCGCTACACGGGTGAGGGCACCGTGACCCTTGAGGCGCACGGGGAACGCATCACCGCGCCGGCCGGGCAGGAGCAGCGGGTGCTGCTGGCGGCCGGCAACAACCGGATCACCGCCACCGCCGCCGGGGACGCCGCGCTCGCGGCGCTTGAGGTGGCCGGGGCGGGGGAGCGGACGGGTCTGGCCACGTACCAGGCGGCCGACGCCCGGCTCTCGGGCACGACCGCGCTGGCGGCCAGCCCGCACGCCGGCGAGGGAACGTATCTGCGCTGGCTCGGCGACGGGGCGGACAACACCGCCGCCTTCACCGTGCGGGCCGAGCAGGCCGGGCCGCATCTGCTGATCGTGCACTATGCCAACGACGAGCGCGCCGACAACGGGCACGCCTACAACTCGGACGTCATCTCCCGCACCCTGGACATCGAGGTGGACGGCGCCGTCACCTCGGCGACGTTCCGCAACTCCTACGGCTGGCAGAACTTCTGGGGCAAGGCCGTCCCCATCGAGCTGAGCGCGGGCACCCACACCCTCACCCTGTCCAACCTCACCGCCCATGCCCCGGACATCGACCGCCTCGAACTCGCCCCGGTGCGCGGCTGACCGCCGCTCACAGCAGGGTCAGCTGGGTGGCGGCCGGCTCCTGACCGGCCGCCACCACCGGCTCCTGACCGGGTACGGGCCCGGGCCCCGGGGTGATGCGCCGCGCCGCCCCGCGTGCGGCCGGGCCGATGCCGTACTCGGCGGCCAGTTCGTGCACCTGCCGGGTGATCCGCCGCTGGTACCAGGTGGGGGCGTACGCGCCGCCCTCGTACAGCACCTCGTAGCGCCGCACCAGCCCGGGGTGGTGCCGGGCCAGCCAGCTCATGAACCACTCCCGCGCGCCCGGCCGCAGGTGCAGCGCCAGCGGGGTGACGGAGGTGGCCCCGGCGGCGGCGATGGCCCGGACGGTGGCGCGCAGCTGGGCCGGGGAGTCGGCGAGGTAGGGGATCACCGGGGCCATCAGCACCGCGCAGCCGATGCCGTGGTCGGCGAGCGTCCGCACCACGTCCAGCCGGCGCTGCGGGGCGGGGGTGCCCGGTTCCACGATGCGCCACAGGTCCGGGTCGGTGAAGCCGACGGAGACCGAGACCCCGACGTCGGTGACGGCGGCGGCCTCCCGCAGCAGGGGGAGATCGCGCAGAATCAGTGTGCCCTTGGTGAGGATCGAGAACGGGTTGGCGTAGTCGCGCAGCGCCGCGATGATCCCGGGCATGAGCCGGTACTTGCCTTCCGCGCGCTGGTAGCAGTCGACGTTGGTGCCCATCGCGACGTGTTCGCCCTGCCAGCGGCGCCCGCCCAGCTCCTTGCGCAGCAGCTGCGGGGCGTTGACCTTGACCACGATCTGTGAGTCGAAGCCGATGCCGGTGTCGAGGTCGAGGTAGCTGTGGGTCTTGCGGGCGAAACAGTAGACGCAGGCGTGCGAACAGCCTCGATAGGGGTTGACCGTCCATTCGAACGGCATCCGGGACGCGCCCGGCACCCGGTTCAGGATCGAGCGCGCCCGCACCTCGTGGAAGGTGATCCCCCGGAACTCGGGGGTGTCGAACGTCCTGGTGACGACTTCGGAGCCGAAGAGGGCGGGGCTGGCGGCCCGCCCGTCCTCGCTCAGGTTGTTCCAGCGCATGCAAATAGAACACCGGTTCGAATCGGCTCTGTCAAGCGCGGATTTTGGGGGAGGGCCGCCCAGATGGTTGGCTTGCCGCCAAGTCCGAAGATCGCCAGGAGGATTGCCATGGCGCAGGTACAGGTTGTTACTCAGCGTGAAATCAATGCGGATCCGGACGATGTGCTGGACGCCATCGCGGACTACCGGGAGGTGCACCCCAGGCTGCTCCCCGAGCAGTTCACCGACTACGAGGTGCGGGAGGGCGGCGACGGCGAGGGGACGGTCGTCTTCTTCCGGCTGCACGCCACGGCCAAACGCGTCCGGGAGTGCCTGATGGAGGTCACCGAGCCGGACGACAACACCCTGGTGGAGACCGACCGCAACTCCTCGCTGGTCACCACCTTCACCGCCGTGCCCGGCTCGGTGAAGAACACCTCCAGCGTGACGATCCGCAGCACCTGGGAGGGCGCGCCCGGGATCGGGGGTTTCTTCGAGCGGATCTTCGCCCCGCGTGGCCTGAACGGCTTCTACGAGCAGATCCTGGCCAATCTGGCCAGGGAAGTGGAGTCCGGCGGCACCCAGTAGCACGTGGTCGCGCCGCTCGCGCGACCGCGCCGCCCGCCCCGACCAGGCGGGCGG
>NZ_JBHWJL010000071.1:12042-20424 GCF_042731495.1 Streptomyces sp. NPDC059853 | reverse complement strand
AGCGCGGGGGGCGCGACTGGCACCACGCCCGCCGCCACGGCTTCGTCTCGGCGGGCGGCGGCGACTGGTTCTCCCGCACCCTGCGCGCCCTGCCGCACGGCGCGCGGGTGTTCACCCACATCCCGAAGTCCGGGTACGTGGGCGTGGGCACCGTCACCGGCCCGGCGCGGCCCTTCGAGGACGCCGAACTGGAGGTCGGCGGCACCCTGCGGCGGCTGGCCGCGCTGGAGCTGAAGGGCACCTACACCCGGGACGGCGCGGACGGCCCGGGCGAGGGCGGGGAGGACCGCAGGGAGTGGGTCGTCCCGGTCAGCTGGGAGCGTACGGTGCCCCGCGAACTCGCCCTGTGGCGCCCCGGGTTCTTCGCCAACCAGAACTCCGCGTGCAAGCTGCGGGCCCGGTTCACCGCCGAGGAGGTGGCCCGGCACTTCGGCCTCGGCTGACCGGGGTCCGGCCCCGGGCCGTCCGCCGCTCAGCGCAGCACGCGCAGCGCCCGCAGCCGGTTGACGGCGGCGGCCACCTCGTACCGGCGCGGTACGGCGAAGTCCTCGTCGTGCACCGCCAGCAGCGCGCCGACCCCCTCCGGGCCCGCCAGGTCCCGCTCCAGCAGGTCCAGGGCCTGCGCCAGGGTCCGCCGGCCGTCCAGGTGGCCCCGGCGCACCAGCAGTTCGACGGCCAGCCCGACGCCCGTCACCTGCGGCCCGTCCGCCAGCTGTTCGACGGCGCGCAGATCCACCTCGTGTTCGCCGAACACCAGGTAGTCGGTGCCGCGCGAGCGGATCCGGGTCCGGCCCCGGGCGGTGGCGTCCAGGGACGCCGGGTCGGGGCGGCGGTGCACCACACCGGGGAACGACTCGGCCTCCGCCCGCCGCCCGGTGGGGGTGGCCGCGACCTCGCGGGCCCGCGCGGTGACGTCCGCCGGCCGGTAGGCGTCCATCATGATCACCCGGTCGGCGACGTCCAGATAGTCACCGCTGCCGCCCATCACCAGCACCGTGGACACCCCGTGGTCGCGGTGCAGCGAGCGGACCGAGTCCACCAGCGGCGTCAGCGGCTCCCGCTCCTTCGCCACCAGGGCCTGCATCCGGGCGTCCCGGATCATCAGATTGGTGGCGGCGGTGTCCTCGTCGATCAGCAGCACCCGCGCCCCGGCCTCCACCGCCTCGCACAGCGACGCCGCCTGCGAGGTGGAACCGGAGGCGTTGTCCGTGGAGAAGTCGGTGGTGTCCGCGCCGCCCGGCAGATGGTCGACGAACGCGTGCAGATCCACCCGCTCCACCCGGCGCCCGTCCTCCGCCCGCAGCTTCACGGTGTCCGCGCGGGCGGCCACCCGCTCCCGGCCGTCGCCCGGCACGTGATCCCACACGCCCGTCTCCAGGGCGCGCAGCAGCGTCGACTTCCCGTGGAAGCCGCCGCCGACGATCAGCGTCACCCCCTCCGGCACGCCCATGCCGGTGACCTCCCCGGCGTTCGGCAGCGTCACGGTCACCCGCAGCTCGCCGGGCGAGCGGAACGGCACCACACCGCCGCCGCGCGCCGGACGGTCGTCCGCCCCGCTGCGGCGCGGCAGCAGCGACCCGTCCGCCACGAACCCGACCAGGCCGAGCCCGGGCAGCGCCGCGCGCAGCGCCGCCGCGTCCTCGACGGTCTCGACGAACTCCCGAACCCGCGCCGCCTCCAGCGCCCCGGCCCGCAGCGCCCGGTCGGCCAGCCGGGTCAGCCCCGGGCCGAGCAGCCGCCACGCCTCCCGGCCGTCGATCCGGCGGCGCGGCCCGGGCAGCGAGACGCCGAGCCGCAGGGTGACCGAGCCGTCCGGGCCGACCGTGCAGGAGCTGCGGTCCAGCACCTCCTGCCCCCCGGCGTCCAGGTGGTACGCGCGCTCCCCGCGCACCTCCCCGGCGGCGCACCGCACCAGGTACCCGGCGAGCGCCCGCCGCCGTACCGGGGTGGCCCACAGCGCGGGGTCGAATCCGGCCTCCCGGCCGTCGATCCGCAGGGCGACCCGGCCGGGCGGCGCGAACGGGTCCGCCTGGGCCCGCACCAGCCGCAGCGTCCGGCCCGCCCCGAGCCGCCAGTCGCCGGTGAGCCCCCGGTACCGCCCGTACGGCGCCCCGTCGAGCCTCTCCAGCTCCCGCTCCAGCCCGTCCCGCGGCTCCTGCCGTGCCATGTACGCGTCCCGATCCGTGTGGGGGTGTGCCGTCCGCCGCATTGTAGGAAGGGCAGGACCGCCGGTGCCCGCCGCCGGTTCACCGGCCGGTGACGGACGCGTACGCGCGTACGACGGGTGAATGTTCCGGGATCCCCCCGTGCCGGGCGGCCGGCCGCTGCACACTGCTGAGTGCGCTCACCGGGCGGACGGCAACCGCCGTCCGGGGTACTCCGGGCGCCGCGCGCCCGGGCGGACCCGGCGGCGTCCGGGGAGGGGAGGCACACGTGACGGTCGACGAACGGGCGGGCGGCACCGCGCTCCCGGCCCCCGCACCGCCTCCCGTACGGCGCCCGGCCGCCGCCGTCCCCCGCCACGTCGCCTGCGTGATGGACGGCAACGGCCGCTGGGCCGCGCAGCGTTCGCTGCCCCGCACCTCCGGCCACCGGGCGGCCGAGACCACCGTCATCGACGTCATCACGGCCGCCAGGTCGGCGGGCGTCGAATGGCTCAGCCTGTACGCCTTCTCCACCGAGAACTGGCGCCGCCCCGCGGACGAGGTCGACTACCTCATGCGCCTGGTGCGCCGCACGGTGCGCAAACACGCCCCGCTGCTGCACGCGCGCGGCATCCGCTGCCGCTTCCTCGGCGTGAACGACCCGCGGATCCCGGCCGCGCTCACCCGGGACTTCACCGACCTGATGACCCTCACCCGCGGCAACCGGGGCATGACGCTGACCGTGGCGTTCGACCACGGCGGGCGCGGCGACATCGTCGAGGCCGCCCGGTCCCTCATCCGCAGCGGCGTCCCGGCCGAGGCCGTCGACGAACGGCACTTCGCCGACCACCTGCCCTACCCCGACACCCCCGACGTGGACCTCGTCATCCGCACCTCCGGCGAACAGCGCATCTCCAACTTCATGCTCTGGCAGGTCGCGTACGCCGAGTGGATGTTCCCGCCGGTGCTGTGGCCCGACTTCCGCGCGCCGCACTTCGTGGAGTGCCTGCACGCCTACCGGCACCGCGACCGCCGCTTCGGCGCCGTCGCACCGCATCCGAACGGAGAGACCTCACCATGACGGACACCGCCGCACCGCCCGGCTCGCTGTTCGGCCCCGACTCCCAGTTCCACCGGTTCTTCAACGATCCGCGCTGGGCGCTCGCCGTCGTCCGCGCCACCGTGCTGGAGGCCGCCCACCCGCAGGTCGGCGCGGCCCTCATCGACAACTCGACGTTCGTCATGCACCCCTGGCGGCGGCTGCGCAACACGCTGGTGAGCCTCCAGCGCATGTTCGGGCCCGACGAGGCCGTACGGCAGAAGGAAGCCGCGCGCCTCAACCGGCTGCACGCCCGGCTGAGCGGCACCGACGCCCGCGAGCGGCCGTACGACGCGATGGACCCCGGGGTCCGGGCCTGGGTGGTCGCCACGCTCTTCGAAAGCTCCGTCACCATGTGCCGGCTGAGCGGACAGCCCCTGGACCGGGCCACCACCGAACAGCTCTACGCCGAGTTCCGCGCCTTCCTGGCCGCCCTGGGCGTCGACCCGGACCATCTCCCCGCCACGCTGCCCGAGTTCTGGCGGTACTACGACCGGGTGGTCGAGGAGGAACTGGAGGACACCGAGGCGCTGCGCATCATCCTCTTCCGGCTGTTCGACCACCTCCCCGCCCCGCCGCTGCTCACCGCCGTACCGACCGTCTGGGCGGCGGGCCGGGCCCTGGCCGGGCCGGCCCTGGGCACCATCACCGTCGCGTCGCTCCCGGAACCGCTGCGCCGCCGGGCGGGCCTGCCGGAGTTCCCCGGCGCGCAGACGCTCATGCAGAGCGCCTACCTGGCCACCGGCCTGGCCCGGTTCCTGCCCGACGGCTGGCTGCGGACCGAGACGCTCATCGACCTCGCCTACCTGTCCCCGGACGCCGACGGCCCGCACGCGGCGACGCTCGGCGCGCTGCGCGACCGGATGCGGCAGGCCGGCGCGCTGCTCCGGCTGGCCGTCCCCTTCGCCGACCGGGACGGCACGGCGGACGGCGCGGACGGCCCGCGCAGCGCCGAGGCGTTCTTCACCGAGGTACTCGACCAGACCGGCGACGGCTTCGTGGAGTGGCCCGACCTGGCCGCCATGGCCCGCGAACTGTCCACCCGCCTGGACCTGGAGGAGCCGGCGGAGACGCGGCTCTACACCGCGTTCGCCGACTGGTGGCGCGAACTCCAGGCGGAACTGGACACGGACGGCGACGGCCGCGTCAGCCGGGACGAGTACGCCCGGGCCGTCCCGTCCCTGGCCGGGCCCGCGCTGATCAGGGTCGCGGAGGTGCTGTTCGAGGTCACCGACACGGACGGCAACGGCGTCATCGACGAGGCCGAGTACCGCGCCCTGTTCCGCACCGGGTTCCACCGCACGCCGGAGGGCGCGGCGGGCGAGGCGTACACGCGGGCGGCGTTCGTCCGCGACTTCCTCGCCTTCATGACCGGCCGCCGCCGCTCCACCCCGTACGACCCGCTGCTGGCGGACGCGTAGCCGGTTCCCCCGTCAGCGCCCGGCGTGCGCGATGTCCACGACGAGCCGCTCCTCCTCGACCTGCACCCGGTAGGACAGCGGCTCGCCAGTGGGGGTGACGACCCCGATGCCGACGCCGAGTTCGCCCTCGAAGATCCCGAGATCCCGCACCTCGGGTACCACGGCCGTGCCCTCCGTATCGGTGAAGGAACTCTCCTCCGTGACCCCCACGAGCACGATCTTCAGATGCTGGTCGCCCGGCATCTCGACCTCGGTGCCGAGCCCGCCGTGCGCCAGCGGGTCCATGGGGTGAGCTATGTAGTCGGGCACCCCGCCGCGGAACCGCAGCACCACCCGGTCGTACCCGTCGTCCTCCTCCACCATGACCTCCTCCAGCACGGCGGGGGACACATGCGTGCCGTGCCCGTCACCGGAGGTGGTATCGGTGCTCCAGGACTCCTCCTCCACCGGCGCGGAACCCGCCGGCCGGTCCGGCTCCGGCGTCTCGCTCCCGCACCCGCCGGCCAGCAGCACCACGACCCCCGCCACCGCCAGCCCACGCCCGACCAACCCCACCCGACGCATGTCCCAACCTCCCACTCCCGTCGCTGCCACGGAAGGCTCACGTACCCGAATCCCGCCGCGGCAGACCCCTCGGGCCGACCCCGGCGGGCCGGCTCAGCTCGCGATGGGACGCTCCCGCGCCCGCTGCCGGGCGGCGGCGCGCAGCGCCTTGAGGGTGGGGTGGAAGGCGTTGTGCCGGTTCTGGTCGAGGTTCAGCGGAAGGTCGAGGCCGGAGATGAGCGCGCTCTCCAGGAGCCAGGGCCGGGGATGCGCGACCCAGCAGACGCGGGCGTGCCGGGCCATCCAGGCCGACAACTCCGCCTCGCCGCTCGCCCTGAAGGTCATCCGCCGGCCGCTGCCGACCCGGCGCAGCTCAAGACCGAGAAGGCAGCCGAGGGTGAGCCGCAGGGTGGACCCCTCGGCGTTGCCCCGGAAGTGGTACCGCACCCGCGAGCGGAGGCTCTGTCGGCTCGTCCGGACCGCCATGCGCCGTGGCGCGATGCCCACGTACAGCAGCTCGCCCGTCGGCAGGCCCGGGAAGGGCGCCATGTCGAATCGCCAGCCGTACACCCCGGGCACGGCGGGCACCGGACCCGGCCGCCCGAGCACCTCACCGGCCGACCACAACCGCTCGGGCCGGAGCAACGCCTGACGCTCCTCGTCGAACTCCATGGATCCCACCTCACCACACCGCTCGGACACCCGTCCCGGGCCGGCCCCTGCTCGCCCGTGACACTTCCGGCGACTCCACGAGCCCGGACCAGCGCGCAGGGGGGCGAACCATGCCGGTGACGGCCGGGGCGCTCCGGTACCAGAATCGAGTACCAGTGGGGTACGATTTTCCGGTACCGAACAGAAGGGGAGTGGCGACACATGAGCATCAGTGCCAGTGAGGCCAGAAAGACCTTGTTCCCGCTCATCGAACGTGTCAACACCGACCACGACCCGGTACGGATCACGTCCAAGGCCGGGGATGCCGTCCTGATGTCCGCCGAGGACTACGACTCCTGGCAGGAGACCATCTACCTCCTGCGTTCTCCCGCCAATGCCCAGCGGCTCATGGAGGCGATCGCGCGGGACAAGGCGGGCGAGGCCGGGGTCGCGAGGACGATCGACGAGCTCCGGGAGATGGCCGGGGGGGAGGAGTGAGGGATGTCAACTTCGATCCCGCGGCCTGGGAGGACTTCCTTTTCTGGCTGGCGTCGGACAGGAAGGCGGCCCGGCGGATCACCCGGCTCATCGCCGAGATCCAGCGCACCCCGTTCGAGGGCATTGGCAAACCGGAGCCGCTGAGGGGCGACCTCACGGGGTACTGGTCGCGCCGGATCAATGACGAACACCGGCTCGTCTACCGGGCCGACGACAAGGAAGTGAAGATCATCAAGGCCCGCTACCACTACTGACGGTCGGACTCGGTGCAGTGCACGCGGCGCAACAGCCGTCGTCCACGCGGGCGTTGTCCTCTCCGCGCCTGTCCTGCCACCTGCCTCGCACACGTCGAAGGGCCCCACCGCGAACGGTGGGGCCCTTCTGTACAGCCCGGTGAAGGCTGGGCGGAGGATACGAGATTCGAACTCGTGAGGGTGTGAACCCAACACGCTTTCCAAGCGTGCGCCCTAGGCCACTAGGCGAATCCTCCGCCGGAAACAATACAAGACGCGGAGGGGTGGTCGCGACCAGCCGGGGGTGGGGCCGGGAGGGGGCCGGGATCGGGTAGGCTGGCGTCAGCCCCTCACGTGGCGCTATCTCGCTGAACTCCCCCAGGGCCGGAAGGCAGCAAGGGTAGGCGGGCTCTGGTGGGTGCGTGGGGGGCCCTTGTCAGTGGTGGCCGATATCGTCGGGGTTGTGTCGTCTCTCGCGCTGTACCGCCGCTATCGTCCCGAGACCTTCGCCGAGGTCATCGGGCAGGAGCATGTGACCGACCCGCTGCAGCAGGCGCTGCGGAACAACCGGGTCAACCACGCGTATCTCTTCAGCGGCCCGCGCGGCTGCGGCAAGACGACCAGTGCGCGCA
This sequence comes from Streptomyces sp. NPDC059853, assembly GCF_042731495.1. Lineage (NCBI taxonomy): Bacteria > Bacillati > Actinomycetota > Actinomycetes > Kitasatosporales > Streptomycetaceae > Streptomyces > Streptomyces sp. NPDC059853. Next base: position 13,203 of record NZ_JBHWJL010000071.1, on the reverse strand, counting down.
TCCTGGCCCGCTGTCTCAACTGTGAGCAGGGCCCCACACCCACGCCGTGCGGTACGTGCCAGTCGTGCCGTGATCTCGCCCGGAACGGCCCCGGGTCGATCGATGTGATCGAGATCGACGCCGCCTCGCACGGTGGTGTTGACGACGCGCGTGAGCTGCGGGAGAAGGCGTTCTTCGGGCCCGCCTCCAGCCGGTACAAGATCTACATCGTCGACGAGGCGCACATGGTCACCCCGGCGGGCTTCAACGCCCTGCTGAAGGTGGTCGAGGAGCCGCCCGAGCATCTGAAGTTCATCTTCGCGACCACCGAGCCCGAGAAGGTCATCGGCACCATCCGGTCGCGCACCCATCACTATCCGTTCCGGCTCGTGCCGCCCGGCACCCTGCGCGAGTATCTGGCGCAGGTCTGCGAGCAGGAGGCCATTCCCGTCGAGAGCACCGTGCTGCCGCTGGTGGTGCGGGCCGGCGCCGGGTCGGTGCGGGATTCCATGTCCGTCATGGACCAGCTGCTCGCCGGCGCGGGGGAGAGCGGTGTGACGTACGACATGGCCACCGCGCTGCTCGGGTACACCGACGGCGCGCTGCTCGACGCGGTGGTGGACGCGTTCTCCCGGGGCCGGGAGGGCGGGGCCGCGGCGTTCGGCGTGGTGGACCGTGTCATCGAGGGCGGGCACGATCCGCGGCGGTTCGTCGCGGATCTGCTGGAGCGGCTGCGGGATCTGCTGATCCTGGCGGCCGTGCCGGACGCCGCCGACAAGGGGCTGGTGGACGCGCCCGCCGATGTGCTGGAACGGCTCCAGGCCCAGGCGAACGCGATGGGCGCGGCCGAGCTGAGCCGCGCCGCCGATCTTGTCAATGCCGGGCTGACGGAGATGCGGGGGGCCACCTCGCCCCGGTTGCAGCTGGAGCTGATCTGCGCCCGGGTCCTGCTCCCGGCTGCCTACGGGAACGACGAGCAGGCCCTTCAGGCGCGCCTTGAGCGGTTGGAGCGGCTGGGGCCGGTGGCGCCTGCCGCGGCTCCGGGCGCGGTGGCACCCGGGGCGGCGCCGCCGCCGGTGCGGCCCGCGCCCGCGGCTCCGCAGCAGGCCGCTCCGCCGCCTCCCGCTCCGCAGGCCCCGCAGGCGTCCCAGGCCCCGCAGCAGGCGGTTCCCGCCGCGGAGG
>NZ_JBHWJL010000071.1:0-12032 GCF_042731495.1 Streptomyces sp. NPDC059853 | reverse complement strand
CGGGCCGGCCCCCCCCCGGGGCCCCCCTGGCGCCCGCCCCCCCCCCGCCCGCGCCGCCCCCCCGCCCGGCCCCCCCCGCCCCGCCGCGGGCGGCCCCCGCCGGGCCGCCCCCCCGGCCCGGTGCCTGGCCGACCGGTACCGGTACGGGCGCGGGTGGCGGCTCCGGCTCCGGTACGGGTACGGGGGCCACGGGCGGCCCCCGCCCCGGTGCCTGGCCCACCGCTCAGCCCGCGCAGGCCCCCGCCCCCGCCGCGCCCGCTCCGGCGGCGCCCGCGCCGCCCGCCCCGGCCGCTCCGGCTGCCGAAGGCGGCGCCGCCGCCGGAGGCGCGGATCTCGGGCGGGTGCAGAGCATGTGGGGCGACATCCTCGACGCGGTGAAGGGCCGCCGCCGGTTCAGCTGGATTCTGCTGAGCCAGAACGCCCACGTCGCCGGGTTCGACGGCACCACCCTCCAGCTCGGGTTCGCCACCGTCGGTGCCCGCGACAGTTTCCTCGGCAGCGGCAGCGAGGAGGTGCTGCGGCAGACCCTCAGCGAGGTCTTCCACGTGCAGTGGAAGATCGACACCGTCATCGACGGCGGCATCGGCGGCACCCCCGCCCCCGCCGTGACCCGGCCGCTGCCGCAGCCTCCCGCGCCCCAGGCCCCGCCGCCCCGGCCCCAGCAGCCGCAGCAGCCCCAGCAGCAGGCGCCCGCCCCCGCCGCGCCGCCACCCGCCGCCCCCGCGCCGTCGTCGGCACCGTCGCCCGAGCCGCCCCCGCCGCCGTCCTACGAGCCCTCGCCGGAGGACGATCCGCCCGCACCCGACGACTACGACCCCGGCAGCTCCTCCCTCTCCGGCCGCGAACTGATCATGCGCGAGCTGGGTGCGACGGTCATCGAGGAGATCCACCACGAATGAGCCACCCGCGGCGCGACCCCGTAGGCTCGGAGGCGACAGCGAAGCAAGAGAGTGTTGCCGACGGACCAGGAGGAGCGCCCGTGTTTCCCGGTGGTGGCGGAGCCGACATGCAGCAGCTGCTGCAGCAGGCCCAGAAGATGCAGCAGCAACTCGCCGAGGCTCAGGAGGAGCTGGCCGGTACCCCCGTGGAGGGCAGTGCGGGCGGCGGCCTGGTCAAGGCCACCGTCACCGGCGCCGGTGAGCTGAAGAGCCTGGAGATCGACCCCAAGGCCGTGGACCCGGAGGACACCGAGACCCTCGCGGATCTCGTGATCGCCGCCATCCGCGACGCCAACAACTCCGCGCAGGCGCTGGCCCAGGCCAAGCTCGGCCCGCTCGCCCAGAGCCTCGGCACCGGCACCCCCGGCGGCGGCAGCGGCATCCCCGGACTGCCGTTCTAGCCCCTCAGTTACTCCGGTTTCTCTAGCCCTGCGGCTGACCGGCAACTAGCCTCATCCGCAGGGAACCCGCCCCTCCCGTGGGCCCAGTGGAAGGCGTAAGCATCTCGTGTACGAAGGCGTGGTCCAGGACCTGATCGACGAGCTGGGCAGACTGCCCGGTGTCGGGCCCAAGAGCGCCCAGCGGATCGCCTTCCACATCCTCCAGGCCGAGCCCACCGACGTACGCCGGCTCGCCCACGCGCTCACCGAGGTGAAGGAGAAGGTCCGCTTCTGCGCCCTGTGCGGCAACGTCGCGCAGCAGGAGCACTGCCGGGTCTGCCAGGACCCGCGCCGCGACCAGGCCGTCATCTGTGTCGTGGAGGAGCCCAAGGACGTGGTGGCCATCGAGCGCACCCGCGAGTTCCGGGGCCGCTACCACGTGCTGGGCGGCGCCATCAGCCCCATCGAGGGCGTCGGCCCCGACGATCTGCGGATCAGGGAACTGCTCGCCCGCCTCGCCGACGGCACGGTCACGGAGCTGATCCTGGCCACCGACCCGAACCTGGAGGGCGAGGCCACCGCCACCTATCTGGCGCGGATGGTCAGCACGCTGGGACTCAAAGTCACCCGGCTGGCCAGCGGGCTGCCGGTGGGGGGAGACTTGGAGTACGCCGATGAGGTCACATTGGGGCGGGCCTTCGAGGGAAGGCGGCTGCTTGATGTGTAACGCCAGGGGTATCGCTGGGGAGGCGATCGCATGACGTCCACGGTCCACGTCCATGACCAGGCCACCACCCTCGGTAACGGCAGCAGTGGCGGCGGCAGCGGAGAGGGCGCCGGGGCCGCGGATCCCATAGGCCCGGACGCGTTCGCCGTCCAGATCGCCGATCAGATCGAGAGCTTCACGGTGGCCGTGGTGGAGGTCGCCAAGGGCGGCGACCCGGACGCCGCCGTGCCCCATCTGCTGCTCCAGGTGTCCCAGCTGCTGCTCGCGGGCGGCCGGCTGGGCGCGCACGAGGACATCGTTCCCGAGGAGCGCTACGAGCCCGACACCGGCCCCGAGCCGGACATGGACGAACTGCGCGAGCGGCTGGCCCACATGCTCGCCCCGGTGGACGTCTACTCCGAGGTGTTCGACCCGTACGTCCCGCGCAGCACCCCGGTCCCGAGCCGGATCTCCGACGACATCGCCGACATCGTGACCGATCTGCGGCACGGCATGGCCCACTACCGCGCGGGCCGGGTCAGCGAGGCACTGTGGTGGTGGCAGTTCTCCTACCTCTCCAACTGGGGCCCGACCGCCGGGGCCACGCTGCGCGCGCTCCAGTCGCTGGTCGCGCACGTCCGGCTGGACACCCCGCTCGCCGAGCTGGACGGTCTGGACACCGACAGCGAGGCGGCCGAGACCGCGGAGGGTGACCTGGAACGGCAGGCGGGCCGTGTGATGGCCGCCGAGATCGCCGCCCCGCTGGGGCTGAGGCCCCAGCGGCGCGACTGATGGCCGCTCCCGAGGAGCCGGCCCAGGAGCCGGCCCCGGACCTGGGCGAGCCCCCCGGTACGCCGCTGATCGCCGACGCCTGCCTGCGGCTCGGGCTGCCGCTGCGGCTCGCCCCCGCCGGTCTGCGCCCGGTGCTGCCGGGCGCCCGCGTGGCCGCCCCCGTGCTGCCGGTCCGGCACTACGGCAGCGTCGATGTGTTCCTGGAGGCGTTCGAACGCGCCACCGCCGCCGGTACGGCCCGGGGCGCGGTCCTCGTGGTCGACAACGGCGGCCGGACGGACGAGGCGTGCATCGGCGATCTGGTCGTCCTGGAGGCCGAGGCGGCGGGGCTTGCGGGCCTGGTGGTGTGGGGCCTGCACCGCGACACGGCGGACATCGCCGCCATCGGCCTGCCGGTGTTCAGCTACGGCGCCCTCCCAGCCGGTCCGGTGCGGCTGGACGACCGGGAGCCGGGGGCCCTCACGAGCGCCCGGTTCGGCCCCGGGCTCGTGGTGGACGGTACGGACGTGGTGTTCGGCGACGACGACGGCGCGCTGTTCGTCCCGGCGGAGCGCGCGGCCGAGGTGGTGGCGACGGCGCACGCCATCCTGCGTACCGAACGGGACCAGGCCCGCCGCATCCGCACCGGCGACACCCTCCGCCGCCAGACGGACTTCGCCGGCTACCTCACCCACCGCGCCGCCGACCCGGCCTACACCTTCCGCCACCACCTGCGCCGCATCGGCGGCGCCATCGAGGAGTAGGAGGAGAGCGGGGGAGGGACGGGCCGCCGTGACAGCACGACGGTCACGGAACCGTCCGTCCGCTCATCCGTGCCGACGAGGGCGCCGTGGCCCGCGCCCCGGCGCGCGCAGCGTGTCCGGGTCCTCCGTCGTGAGCGCGGTGCGTACCGGAACGCCCGTCGCCCCGGCCGCCGCGAGCCGTTCGCGGATCTCGCGCGGGTGCCGGGGCCGCCGGCCGGGCCCGTCGCAGCAGCGCGAGTGGAAGGTGACGCCCGCGTTCAGCAGCGCGCCGAGCGCCTTCCACCCGGCGGTGTCCCGCCGCGCGGGTACGGCCAGGTCCTGCCCGGCGTCGATGAGTTCACCCCGGCAGCGCGGACAGCGGTGCGCCCCCGGCGTCCCACCGGGTACGGGCCGCTTCTTGTAGTCGGCGCGGCAGGGCAGGCAGATGGAGTGCCGGCGGGTGGTCGTCGGACGGACGCACATGCCGCCAGTGTGGCGCACCGGCACCCGGCGGCACGAGCCCATTCCCCGCCCCCGCCCGCGCGCCCCGGCCGCCAAATGACCTGCACGGCAGCGCCCGGACATGGCACGGTGACCGCATGACCCAGCCGCCGCCCTCCTCCCGGACGACGCCCCCGCACGACGGCCGCGTGATCATCCTGACCGGCCCGCCCGGAGCGGGGAAGAGCACGGTGGCGCGCCTGCTGGCGGATCGCCTGACGCCCAGCGTCCACCTGCACACCGACGACTTCTGGAGCGCCATCAAGCGGGGCGGGATCCCGCCTTATCTGCCCGAGGCGCACCAGCAGAACGAGGTGGTCCTGCGGGTCCTGGTGTCGGCGGCGTTCGGCTACGCGGACGGCGGCTACCAGGTGATCTGCGACGGTGTCGTCGGCCCGTGGTTCATCGGCCTCTTCCGCGCGGCGGCCCGCGAACGGGCCCTGCCGCTGAGCTACGTCATCCTGCGGCCGGACGAACACACCACCGTGGAACGGGCGACGGCCCGTTCCGGCGACGCCCTCACCGATCCCGGGCCGGTCCGCTCGCTGCACGCCCAGTTCAGCGACCTGGGCGGGTACGAGGCCCAGGTGCTGGACTCCACCGGACTGACCGCCGAGGCGACCGCCGACCGCGTCCTGCACGGCCTCGCCCGGGGCGCCCATCTCCTCGACCCCGGCGGTACCCCCACCGGCGCGGACGCCCCGGTCCGCCGTTCCTGACTCCACGCCCCACCGTCGGCCGGACAGGCCCGGCAGGTTCCGGCAGTGCCCTCCGTCCTGGCCGGGCGTACCTGATGTCCACTGTGCGGCCCGTGGCCTGCGGCGGGGAGGTGCGGGCGCGGCTGCCGACCGTTGAGGAACAATCGTTCTTGACTGACCGTTCCCAAAAGCCATAAGGTCATGTCATGGGAAGGCCAAGGGCGTTCGACGAGGACATGGCGGTACGCGCCGCCGTGGATCTGTTCGGCAGTCGTGCCTATGACGGGGTGTCCGTCGACGATCTGGTCACGCACCTCGGCGTGCACCGCAACAGCCTGTACAAGACGTTCGGCAGCAAACGGGGCCTCTACATGGCCGCCCTGCGCCGCCACCTCGCCGACGACGTCCGCCCCGTGGCGGACGCGCTCGCCACGGCACCGGACGCGGCGGCCGCGCTGCGGCTCATCACGTCGGCCGACCTCGGCCTGCTGCTGCTCGCGGTGGCCGAACGGGCGCCGGCCGACGAGGAGGTCGCCGCCGAGGTGCGGGCCGCGCTGGGCGCGGTCGACGAGGCGATCGCCGGCGCGCTCGGCCTTCCCGCCGCCCAGGCCACCGCCCTCACCGCCGCCGCGCTGGGCATGATCCTGCGCAAAAGCCCCGAGAGTGTCGGCACCGCGCTGTCCCAACGCCTCGATCTTCTCGTCTGACAAGGAAACCGACATGGCACTGGTCCGCATCGACGGTGACGACCTCGTCGTCGTGATCGAGGGTCTGCACAAGGTCTGGGCGCTGAAGAGCAGCCTGACCATCCCGCTGGCCAACGTGCGCGGCGCGACCGCCGACCCCGGCATCTCCGCCGAACCCAAGGGGATACGGGCGCCCGGCACCCGCGTCCCCGGCCTGATCACGGCGGGAACGTTCCACCTCGACGGCGAGAAGGTGTTCTGGGACGTCAGGGATCCGGCGAAGACGGTCGTGGTCGAACTCGCCGACGAGCACTACGCGCGTCTGGTGCTCCAGGTCGAGGACCCGCGCGCCACCGTGGCACTGGTCGAAAACGCCCTCCTCTAACCGAAAGAGGCAGCCTGTGTTCCTCCACATCATCGCGGTCGTGATGGCGTTCGCCGTCGTGACCGCCACCCCGGCCGAGGCGGCTCCTCGCCTGGTGCCCGCCGCCGACCGCGAGGTCGTCTTCACCGTCGACGGGACGACCACGTACGGCACCCTGCACGTTCCCGAGCACCGTCCCGGGCAGCGGCTGCGGGCCGCCCTGCTGCTGCCCGGCAGCGGACCCACCGACCGCGACGGCAACCAGCCCCCCGCGCTCTCCCCGAACACCCTGGCCCTGGTGGCCGACGCTCTCGGCGACCAGCAGGTCGCCACGCTGCGCTTCGACAAGTACGGCACCGGCCGTACCGGACTCGGCGCCTACGAGGGCCGTCCGGAGGAACTCGACTACCCGGCGTTCGTCCGCCAGGCCACGGCCGCCTACGAGGCGTTGCGGGACCAGCCCGAGACCGACCGGCGCGCGCTGATGGTCGTCGGACACAGCGAGGGGGCGATGACGGCCCTGCAACTCGGCGGTACCGTCAGCCCGCGCCCCATCGGCCTGGCCCTGCTGCAGCCGCAGGCGATACGCCTGCTCGACCTGGTCGCACTGCAATTGAAGGAGCAGATCGCCGAAGCGACCCGGCAGGGCCACTTCACCCCCGACGAACAGCGCACCATCGACGCGGCGATCGATGCCGCCGTCACCGCCCTGCGTGACGACCGGCCGGTCGACACCACGGATCTGCCGGCTCCGATCGCCCAGCTCTTCGAAGCCTTCCAGGGGACGAACCACCGGTTCGTGACCAGCTCGGACGCCATCCACCCGCCGGACACCGCCGCCGCACTCCGGCCCGGGACCAGGGTGCTCCTGACGTGCGGTACGAACGACCCCCAGGTCCCCTGCGACACGACCGACGCCCTGACCACTGCCCTGCGCCGCGCGCACGCCGGCGTGCCGGGCCGGGTGACGCTGCACGGGGTGGACCATCTCCTGCACGACCAGGACCACCCGGACACCCTCGCCCCGGCCGTGCTCAGCGCCTTGCACCGCTTCGCGAAACGCTGAGGCGCGGCGGGGCGGGGCGGGACGGGGGACGGGACGGTTCAGTCCCGGCCGAAGACGGACGGGTCGAACGGCTGCGTCCCGCCCTCCGGCGTCCACACCGAGGCGAGCGGCAGGAGATCCGTGATCCGCACGCTCCTGATCCCGTCCGGTGTGGGGAGGATGACCCGGATGCCCGGGTGGTAGTCGAACAGCACCTGGCGGTCCCGGCCGCACGGGCCCACCGGCCCCCGCCCGCCGTCGCCCACGGCGACGATGGTGGAGAGTTCCCTGGCGCCCGAGGCCCGGGCGTGCCCCAGAGCGACGAGTTCGGCGCAGGGCCCGCCGAGGAAGTGGTAGACGTTGATCCCGCCGTACATCGCGCCGTCGGCGGCCCGGACGGCGGCCCCCATGGTGTGGACGCCGTCCTCCCCGTCGCTCTGGGTGTCCACGATCCGGCGGGCGTACGCGATGAGTTCGCGGTCGTCGTCCGTCAGGTCCCGGGCCGGTACGCGCATGCCCGCATCGTACGGCCCGCCGGAACGGTGCGCGGCGGTCCTGCGTTCTCGTCAGGCGGCCTTCCCGGCCGGAGCCGAGGATTCGCTGTCCTCCGGATCGTCGGGGAAGATCCAGGTCACCCCGCCGTGGATCAGCCCGTACGCGCAGAGCCCGATCGCGAATCTCACGTACCGCATGTCGCCGGACCAGCTGTTCGGGGCACCGAAGAAGATCCAGAACGCCAGCGCTATGCCGAGCAGTATCCCTGCAGCGCCGATCATCCTTCGCAAGGAGTCATGCATGGGAAAAGCCTTTCATACGAGCACCCGCTCGTAACAAACCGAGATCTCCGAGCCCTTGTACGCCCCGAACAGCGGGATCGGACGGTACCCCTCCCGCCGGTAGAACCGTTCCGCGTCGGGCTGCCGGTTGCCCGTCTCCAGCCGGAGCGTCGTCCAGCCGCGTTCGACGGCCGCCGCCTCCAGGGCGCGCAGAACGGCGGCGGCGACGCCCGAACCCCGCGCCCCCGGCGCCACGTACATCCGCTTCAGCTCGGCGCTGCCCGCGTCGAGCCGGCGCAGCGCGCCGCACGCCAGCGCCGCCCCCGTACCGCCGTCCCGCGCGACCAGGAACAGGTCGATGTCGGCGGCGGACGGCGCCGTCCCCGGCTCGTGGTCGTCGCACCCGTACCGCGCGTCCAGTTCGGCCCGCTGCGCGGCGCGCAGCCCGGCGCCCTCGCGGTCGTCCCAGTCCAGCGCCTCGATCGTCCACCCGGACATGTGCCGCCACCTCCGTAACAACTGTTACGGTAACAAGCGTTACGAGCCCTCTCCCAGCCCTCCGAGGTGAGATCCGTGTCACGACCGTCCCACGACGGCACCACCGATGAACGGCTCTCCCGGGCCGTCCACGACGTCCTCGCCCGGCAGGGCCTCGAACGCCTCACCATCCGCGCCGTCGCCACCGCCGCCGGATGCACGACCGGCCTGGTCATGCACCGTTTCCCCAACCGCCGCGCGCTGTTGCTGCACGCCCGCCGGACCATGCACGACAACGCCCGCGCCCGCGTCGAGGCCATCGAGGCGGCGGCGCCCGACCCGCGCACCGCGCTGCGCGACGTTCTGCGGAACGGCCTCTCGCTCGACGGTCCGACCACCGACGCCAGCGTGGTCTGGGTCGGTTTCCTCGCCGCGTCCGTGACCGACCCCGAACTCACCGCCGAGCACCGGGCGCACAACGCCTCCTGGCGGCAGCGCATCACCCGCCTCGTCGCCTCGGCCGCCCCCGACTGGCCGGCGGAGCGGGTGCGCACCGTCGCGTACGCCCTCGTCGCGATGGTCGAGGGCGCCGCCGCCCTCGCGACCGCCGACCCGGACACCTTCACTCCGGCTGAACAGACCGGACTGCTGGATGCGACGCTGGCAGCTCACGGCCTGGCGTGAGCGCCGCCGAGGCCAGCCGCAGGTGCGCGAGCGCCGCGCCCATCGCCTCGCACAACTCGGCGCCGTTCGTCGCCAGCGGCTCCATCGGAACCGGCGGTACGAGCCACCGCCGCCCGCACAGCGCGTGCCGGTGCGACCCCACGGCGGCCAGCGGCGTGGGCCACCGGATCGCGCCACGCCCCACGCACAGGGTGCCCGGCAGCGGTGGCCAGCTCACGCTGGTGCCCAGCGGTACGACGAACTCGATCGCCCCCCGCAACGGCACATCCAGCACCGCCCCCAGCCGCACCCCCAGCACCCGCGCCCGCGACACGGTGAGCGCCCCCACCGCACGCGTCACGCGCGCCACGTCCCAGGCGGTGCCGACCGGCACCTCGGCGGCCTGATCCCACCGCCACTTCAACTCGACATCGAGGCGGCAAGCCCCGGCCGCAACTGCCCTCGAAAGAGCGGAACTTTCTGCATCCATGGGACACACGGTGGATGACCAGCGGATACTCGCGTCAGTGACGAGGTGGGTACGGAAGGTGTACGTGCGGCCTCGGAGACGCCTGGTACGTGTCGTTGGAGGGAAGGCCGCTTCACATGGCAGACGAGAGTTCCCAGTTTCCGGTCAGCTACCGCTATTTCGGCAGTCAGTTCCAACTCTGGCGTCAGAACGCCCAAGTACGGCGCGAAACGATCGCCGAGGCGGCGAACTACTCCGTGGACACGGTGAAGTCCGTCGAACAGGGGCGGAGGCGGGTCCCGCCCCGGCTCGCGGAGATCGCGGACGAGATGTTCGGGGCACGGGGATTGCTTCTGGCTGGCATCCCGTACTTGAAGCGGGAGCGCTATCCGGAACGGTCCCGGACCTACTTCGAGTACGAGAACGAAGCGATCGCGATGTGGTGGTACGAGCCTCTGCTCATCCCGGGGCTCTTGCAGACGGAAGAGTACGCGAACGCCCTGATCAGCGGTCGCTATCCACCCTGGGAGGATGACGAGGCCGAGGAAAAGGTCAGGGGGCGCCTGGCGCGGAGGGCCCTTCTGACGAGCAAGCCGACCGTTGCCTTCAGCTTCGTCCTCTACGAAGCCGTACTGCGCTGTCCCGTGGGAGGCGATCAGGCCCTGAAGAAACAACTCTGTCACCTGATGGAGGTGGCAAGGCTGCGAAACGTCTCTATTCAGGTACTCCCGTTCGAACGGGTGGTGCCTTCAGCGCTCAATGGTCCTATGGTCCTGCTGGAAACCCGAGACCACGAGCACTTCGCCTTGGTTGAAGGCCAGTCACTGAGCCAGCAGACGACTGCGCCCACCGATGTCAGCACGCTGACTCAGCGTTATGGCATGATCCGCACGCAGGCTCTCAGCGAAGAAGAGTCCGTGTCCTTCATCGAAAGAATGGTGGAACCTCTATGAGTGACGAACTGATGTGGTTCACGTCCAGTTACAGCGACACGGAAGGCGGCGACTGCGTCGAAGTCGCCCTTGCCTGGCACAAGTCCAGCTACAGCGACGACGAAGGCAGCGCCTGCGTCGAGGTAGCGGCCTGCCCCACCACCATCCATGTCCGGGACTCCAAGTGCCCGGCCGACCCGCATCTGCGGTTCCGGCCGGACGCCTTCACCGCGTTCCTCGACACCATCCGCTGAGCCGCGCGCTCAGTCCAGGCAGAACTCGTTGCCCTCGACGTCCTGCATCACGATGCACGACTCGTTCTCCTCGTCAGCAGGAAGCAGCCGTACCCGCGTGGCGCCGAGGGCGACCAGGCGCGCGCATTCGGCCTCCAGCGTGGCCAGGCGTTCCGCGCCGACGAGACCGATGCCGGCCCGTACGTCGACGTGCACGCGGTTCTTGACGACCTTGCCCTCGGGGACGCGCTGGAAGTACAGGCGCGGGCCCACCCCGGCGGGGTCCGCGCAGGCGGCCCACGTGTCCCGCTCCTCCTGCGGCAGGGACGCGTTGTACGCCTCCCAGGTGTCGAAGCCTTCCGGCGGCGGCGCCACGGCGTACCCGAGCGTCTCGGCCCAGAAGCGCGCCACGCGCAGGGGCGAGGCGCAGTCGAACGTGATCTGGACCTGCTTGATCGATGACATCGGCGCACCATAGCAACGGAGAGCCCCCGCTTCCTCCTGTTTTTCCGCGTGCCCTCAGGAGGTGCGCGCCCCGTGGCTCTCGCGGTGCGCGAGGACCTCGCCCATGTGCGTCTGCGCCCAGCCCCTGACGTGGCGCATGACGTGGTGGCAGCGTCAACACGCATACGGAATGTTCATCCCCAGGGGGGCGAACGGTATTTCGAAATATCGTGTGTTGATGCAGGTGGTACGGCGTGGCGAGGGGAATTCACCGGGGTTTTGGCCAACGTTTGTGGCTTGCGTCGTCACTGTGTGCGACGCGTAGTGTCTGTGCTGTTCAGAGCCACAGCAAAAGCCCCCGCGATGCGGGAACATCCGGGGGCGTGACACCAAGGGACAACACCCCTCAATGCGTTCTCATCGTACCCGGCCGACGCGCGGATTCACCACTCTGCGGAACGACATGATCCGCGACCGGCGGCTTTCCTTCGCCGCCCTCGGGCTCATCGTCTATCTCCTGTCGCTGCCCGCCATGGCCCGGGCCAGCATCCGGCAATTGGCCGGGCTGCGCACCGAGGGGCGGACGCGGATCGGCCGCATGCTGCACGAACTCGAAGACGGCGGTTATCTGAAGCGCGTGGTGCGCAAGACCGACGAGGGACTGTTCTACACCGAATACGAGCTCTTCGACGTGCCCGGTGGGTCCTGTGCGTGTGGCTCAAACTGGGATCCCCGTGCGACAGGCTCCCTTCCTTCGGAAGAAAAGACGGGGTTGCAAGAACCCCCCTCCCTCCCCCCGGAGCCCGAGCCCGAGCCGGAGCCCCAGCCGGGCGTACCGGCGGAGCGGGCCGGGGCACCGGCCCCGTCCGTGCCGTCCGCAGCGCCCGCACCGTCCGCATCGGCGGAGCGGACAGCGCGGGCGGAGCCGCCCGCACGGCCCGCCTCGCCCCGCCCGGCCAGGGCGCCGCGCCGGGCGGAACCACCCGGCCGGGCGGTTGTCCTCCGGGGAGCCGGACAGCAGCAGGAAGGCCACGGCCGCCGCCGCTGCCGCCGCCACGGCGACGGCGGACACCACCCGCCGGATCCGCCGGGTGCCCCAGGCCGGGCCGGTGGGCGGCCGGTACGGGGACAGTTCGTGGGCGTCGATGAGCCGCGCACGGGCGTCGAGCGCGGCGCGCAACCGGTCCTCGACGGGTGGGTGAGTGC
>NZ_JBHWJL010000070.1:0-20693 GCF_042731495.1 Streptomyces sp. NPDC059853 | reverse complement strand
CTGTAACGCCTACGCCCGTAGACGGCCGAGTGGAACCAGCCGCACCGGGTGCCGTCACCCGGGCGCCCGGGTGACGGCACCCGGCGGACGCCGCACGGGCGCGGTGTCCCCGGGCGCCGGGGTCGCGGACCGTGCCCCGGCTCCGTCCTCCCCCGCGCCGTCACCCGGCCGTCGTGCGGCCCGTCCCCGCGAACCGGCCGCGCCGGCCCAGCAGGAACCGCTTGAAGTCGGCGACCGGCCGGGTGTCCGGATGCCCGGCCAGCCAGGCGACACCGATCTCGCGCACCGCGCGCGGCGCCGTCACCGCCAGATCGCGGGCCCCGGGCCGGGGCACCATGGGCGGCGGCAGCAGCGCCACCCCCAGTCCGGCCGCCACCAGCCCGCGCAGCGTCTCCGGCTCCTCCCCCTCGAACGCGATCTTCGGTATGAAGCCGGCGCGGGCGCACAGCACGTCCGTCAGTTTCCGCAGCCCGTACCCGGGTTCGAGGGTGACGAACGGCTCGTCCGCCGCCTCCGCGAGCCGGACCCGCTTGCGGCCCGCCAGCCGGTGGCCCGCCGGGACGACCAGGAACAGCCGCTGCTCGTCCAGCCGCCGGGTCACCAGGTCGGGCGCCTCCGGGATCGGGGAGGTGAGGCACAGGTCCAGCTCGCCGAGCCGCATCCGCTCGATCATGTCCTCGCCGTAGCTCTGCACCAGCGCGAACCGCACCCGGGGATGGTCCTCACGGAACTCCCGGATCAGCGCCGGTACGGTCTCGGGCCCCATCGTGTGCAGGAACCCGAACGCCACCTTGCCGGCCGCCGGGTCCGCGTCCGCCCGTACCGCCTCCGCCGCCCGGCCGATCTCGCCGAGCGAGCGCTCCACCGAGCGGGCGAACGCCCGGCCCGCCGGGGTCAGACTGACGGTGCGGCCGTGCCGGGCCAGCAGCGCCACCCCCAGATCGGCCTCCAGCCGGGCCATGGCGCGGCTGAGGGTGGACTGGGGCACCCCGAGGTCGCGGGCGGCCTGGGTGATGTGCTCGTGGCGGGCGACGGCGGCGAACTGGGCCAGCCGGGGACTGAGCAGCGCGGCCCACTCCTCCGCGGGCAGCTCGCCGGGTCCTGGGCCCGGGCCGCTTGTTACGTGGATGTCTTTTCCGTTGCCCCGGTATGACATGGACCCCCGCCACCTCCGTTGATGCGCTGCTGCATCAATCATCGCAGTTCTGTGCATTGGACGCATGAAACCGGGTGGTCCTAATTTTGACGGCATGCCCACCACAGCAGCCCCGAAGGTGTCGGCCACCGCCGACCCCGTCCCAGCCACACCCCCGACTCCCCCGGCCCCGACCGCCGCCCGCCCGGCCCCGGCCCCGATCTCCCGTGCCCGCGTCAACCTGGCACTCTTCGCCCTGGGTGTGGCCACCTTCGCGCTGCTGTTCTCGACCCAGGCACTCCTGCCCGACCTCGCGACCGCCTTCGCCGTCGCCCCCGGCCAGGCCAGCTGGACCATCTCCGCCACCACCATCGCCCTGGCCGCCGCCGTCCTCCCGCTGAGCGCCCTCAGCGAACGCTTCGGCCGCCGGCAGCTGATGACCGTCTCGGTGACCGCCGCGGTGGCCCTGGCCCTGGTCATCCCGTTCGCGCCCGACCTCACCACCCTGATCGTGCTCCGCGCCCTCCAGGGCGCCGCCATCGCCGGCATCCCCGCCTCCGCCGTCGCCTACCTGTCGGAGGAACTGGACGCCCGCTCCACGGTCGGCTCGGTCGGCCTGTTCATCGCCGGCAACAGCGTGGGCGGCATGCTCGGCCGCATCCTCACCGGCTGGGTCGCCGAGGGCTGGGGCTGGCGGACCGCGCTGGCCGCCGTCGCCCTCCTCTCGCTGGCCGCCGCCGTCGCCTACCAGCTGCTGCTCCCCCGGGCCCGCAACTTCCGCCCCACCCCGCTGCGGCCCCGCGCGCTGCTCGCCACCGTCCGCACCCACCTGTCCGAACCGCTGCTGCTGCGGCTGTTCGCCATCGGGCTGCTGCTGATGGCCGCGTTCAGCGCCGTCTACACGGTGATCGGCTTCCGGCTGGTGGCCGAACCGTTCGGGCTGTCGGCCGGACTGATCGGCTCCGTCTTCGTCATCTACCTGGTGGGCACCTGCTCCTCCTCGGTGACCGGCCCCATGGTCGAACGCCTCGGCCGGCGCGGCGCGCTCTACCTGGCCATCACCACCGTGACCGGCGGTCTGCTGCTGAGCCTCGCCGACCACCTGGCGACCGTGCTGCTCTCCCTGGTGCTCATCACCGGCGGCTTCTTCTTCGGCCACGCCGTCGCCTCCGGCTCGGTCAGCCGCGCCGTGACCCACGGCCGGGCCCAGGCGTCCGCGCTCTACCAGGTCGCGTATTACCTCGGCAACAGCGCCGGCGGCACCCTCGGCGCGGTCATCTTCCACCACGCCGGCTGGCAGGGCGTCGTCACCTTCGGCCTCACCGCGCTGGTACTCACGGCGGGCATCACCCTGTACGCCACCGGGCGCGCCCGGGTCGTACGACGGCGCGCGGCGGCCCTGGCCTGAGCCCGCGGGCACACCCCGGCCGGGTGGAACCGCCGTGCCCCCCGGAACGTGATAGAGGCCACACACCTCACCACCGGGGGCTTCGATGGCCGGTTCGTCCTCGCGCGGCGCCGCCGCCGCACTGCTCAACGCCAGTGGCCTGGGTGCCGGTTACCTGTATCTGCGGCGGTGGGGCCGGGCGGTCGGCTCCTGGCTCGTCACCGCGCTGCTCGTCCTGGCCGCCCTGGGGATCCACGCCTCGGGCACCCCGTGGTTCTGGATCACGCTGTTCGCGCTGTGGCTGGCCCGCATGGTGTACGACGGGTGGAAGCTCGGCAGCACCGGCCCACCCGGCCGCCGCACGCCCTGGCTCCCGCTGACCGCCGGGGCGGCGCTGCTGGCCCTGGTCGTCGCGGGCGCCGTGCAGTACCGCGGCGGCCCGCAGGAGGCCCTGGAGCGCGGCGACGCGGCCCACGCGGCCGGTGACTGCGCGGCGGCCGTCGGGCACTACGACGCGGCGGCGGCCACCCGCAACGAGCTGACCTTCTCGCCCGCCCTGGACCGGGCGGCCGACGGCCGGGCCGGCTGCCGCACCGTCCTCACCGCCGAAGCGGCGGCCGGCAAGGGCGACTACCCCGGCGCCATCACCGGCTACGGCGACTACCTCGCCCGGTACGACGGCACCCCGCCGTGGCCGGGAGCCGAGGCCCGGCTCGCCGGACTCCACCTCGACCAGGCCGACTCGCTCGCGGCGGACGGCACCGTGGAGGCCGCCTACGCCGCCTACGCCGCGATCGCGGCCGGCTTCCCCGGCTCCGACCAGGCGGCGGCCGTACCCGACCGTCTCGACGGGCTGTACGAAGCCCGCACGACCGCGCTCGCCGACGGGGACCACTGCCCGGCGGTCGACGAACTGCGGCCCTTCCTCGCCCTCGCCGGCGAACACCGCGACGACCCGCTCGCCGAAGACCTCGCCGGCCGGGCCGGGGACGCGCTCCCGGACGCGCTCTACGCGTGCGGCATGGACGACTACCGCGACGAGCACTACTCCGACGCCCGCACCACCCTGGAGGAGTTCCAGTCCCGCTACCCGGACGACGAGCGCAACGGACAGATCGACGACACCCTCATCGCCATCGAGATCGCCCGGATCGGCAGCGGCTCCACCGGCGACCTCCCCGACCCCACCCCGGCGGGCAGCGCCCCCGGCGGCACCGCGACCGTCGAGATCGTGAACGACTCGCCCGAGGCGCTGGAGATCCTGTACACCGGCGCCGAGACCGGCACCGGGACGGTGGGCGCCTGCGGCGGCTGCACCACCCGGAGCGATCTGCTCTCCGGCTGGTCGGACACCGCCTGCCAGGCCGGCATCGACCGCCCCACCACGACGATCCGCCTCCCGGCCGGCACGTACGAGTTCGTGGTGCGCACCCCGGGCGACTCCTCCGTCACCCCGTTCTACGGCACCTGGGAGCTGTCCTCGGGAACGGCCTACTCGGACTGCTACTTCATCGAGACGAGTTACTACTGATGGCCGCCGAGCGGGTGGAGCCGATGGGCCGGATCCACGCCGTCCTCGCGAACACCGTCGGCGCCGTCCTGCTGGCCGGCGGCGGAACCGGCGCCGTGCTCTTCACCGTCGCGGCGGTCGGCGAGGCCGAGACGACCGTGGACGCGGTGGTCTCCGGGGCCGTCGCCCTGTTCGCGGCGCTCGTCGGCTACGTGGGGCTCGGCACGCTGCTCCACAACCGGGACGTGCGCGCGGCCACCCGACGGCTGATCACCACCGGCGTCGACGCCACCGCCGAGGTGATCGGCATCGGCCCCGAGGAGGTGACCTCGGACGGCCTCAGCACCCAGCACGAACTCCTGCTGCGCGTCACGGGGCCCGGCTTCGCCCCGTTCGAGGCCCGCACCACCGAACCCGACGACCGCTTCCCCGGCCTGGTGGTGGGCTCCCGGCTGGCGGCCGTGGTGGACCCGGTGCACCGGGATTTCAGCCTGCACCGGGGCGACCCGCTCTGCTAACGTCACCGCCATGCAGCGTGCCGCGAACACGACGACGACGGAGAGAGTCCCGGCGCGCTGACCGATGTCCTAGTCCGAAGCCCCGGGGCGAGTGCCCCGGGGCTTCGCCGTGCGGTCACTCACCCCGTGTGAGGAGACCACCATGCACGACGACCGCGACCACGACCGCGCGCACGGGGACGACCCCGGCGGCAGCCACCGCCACGACCACCGCAGACTCGGCCGCGAGCTGGACCTGTTCGGCTCCGACCCCCTGATCGGCGCCGGACTGCCGTACTGGCTCCCGGCCGGAGCCGCCGTACGGCAGGCGCTGGAGCGCTACATCCAGGACACCGAACGCCGCGCCGGATACCGGCACGTCCACTCACCGGTGCTGGGCAAACGCGAACTGTACGAGATCTCCGGCCACTGGGCGCACTACCGCGAGGACATGTTCCCGCCGATCGGCCCGGACCGCGCGGCGCCGCCGGGAGACGAGCGGGCCCCGGGCGGGGAACGACTGCTGCTGCGCCCCAGCCTCTGCCCGCACCACGCGCTGATCTTCCGCAGCAGGCCGCACAGTTACCGCGAGCTGCCGCTGCGCATGGCCGAACTGGGCGGCATGTACCGGGCCGAGCGCTCCGGCGTCCTCGGCGGACTCACCCGGGTCCGGGCCATCACCCTCAACGACGCGCACATCTTCTGCACCCCCGATCAGGTGGCGGACGAGGCACGGGCCGCGCTCGGGCTGATCCGCCGCGCGTACGCGGCGCTCGGCATCGCACCGGCCCGCTACCGGCTGTCGCTGCCGGGCGCGGGCGGCACATACGTGGCCGCCCCGGAGCTGTGGCGACAGTCGGTGGCCCTGCTGCGGGAGGTACTGGACGCGGCGGGCCTGCCGTTCGAGGAAGCACCGGGCGAAGCGGCGTTCTACGGGCCGAAGATCGACGTGCAGATCGCCGACCCGGCGGGACGCGAGTCCACCCTGTCGACCGTGCAGATCGACTTCCACCAGCCGGAGCGGTTCGCCCTGCACTACACCGGCCCGGACGGGTCACCGCACCGGCCGGTGATGGTCCACCGCAGCATCATCGGCAGCGTGGAACGCGCCGTGGCGCACCTGATCGAACACCACGGCGGCGCGTTCCCGGCCTGGCTCGCCCCGGTGCAACTGGCCGTCCTCCCGGTGACCGACGCGCAGGTGCCGCAGGCGGAGGCCGTCCGGGACCGGGCTCTCGCCCTGGACCTGCGCGCCGAGGTCGTCCCCCCGGACCGCGGCACCCTCGGCGCCCGCGTGCGCGACGGCCGGCTGGTCCCGTACCAGGCCGTCATCGGCCCGCGGGAGGCGGCCGACGACCGCCTGGCGCTGCGCCTGCGCGACGGCGCCCGCCTGCCGGCGGAGCCGGCCGGGGCGGCGCTGGAGCGGCTGGCGGTGGAGGCGGCGGCGCCGCGGGGGTAGGTGGGGGTGGGTGGTTCCCGCGAGCCGGCGCCGTCCGTCAGTGGGCGGCCTTCAGGCCCACCACGCCGCCGACGATCATCGTCAGGAAGACGATCTTCGTCACGCTCACCGGCTCGTCGCCGGTGGCCATGGCGTACAGGACGGTGAGCGTGGCGCCGATGCCCACCCACACCGCGTAGGACGTCCCGATCGGGAGGTCACGCATCGCGTAGGCGAGGCCGGCCATGCTGCCCGCCAGGCCGACGGCGAAGACCACGGTCGGGGTGAGACGGCTGAAGCCTTCGGACTTGCCGAGCGCGGTGGCCCACACCGCTTCCAGGGCACCGGAGATCACCAGAATCAGCCATGCCATGACAGCCCTCCATCGGGCCGTCTTGTCGCACTCCGGGTACGGCACCCCTCGTCCGGGAGCCCGCCTGACCGGGGGCTCTTCGTCAAGCTCTCACACCCGACTTCCCCGGGCAAGTGCCTCCCGGGAGCGTGATCAACGGCCGCGCGGCGGGCTTCCGCCGGTGGTCCCGCGCAGTCCCGCGACGAGGAGGGCGACCATGCGCCGCGCGTCGTAGCGCGGGTCGGTGTCGGCGCCGATGCAGAGGTTGCCGACGCCCCGCATCACTTCGACGCCGGTGTAGCCGGGGCGGATCTCGCCGTGTTCGGCCGCCGCGTCGAGCAGCCGGTCGCAGACGGGCACGAGCCGGTCGAGGAAGGAGGCGTGGAGTGCCGTGAAGTGGGGGTTGTCGGGCTGGAGCACGTTGGCGAGTCCGTGTTTGGTGACCAGGAAGTCGGTGAAGAGGCCGATCCACTCCTCCAGCGCGGCGTACGGCGTGGGGCTGCTCTCCAGCAGGGCCGGGCCGGCCTCGGCGCAGGTGTCCACCTGGTGGCGGTAGACGGCGACGATGAGGTCCGCCCGGGTGGGGAAGTGGCGGTAGATCGTGCCCATGCCGACGCCCGCGCGGGCCGCGATGTCCCGGACGGGCGCTTCGACGCCCGCGTCGACGAAGGCCGCGGCGGCGGCTTCCAGCAGGGTCCGCTGGTTGCGGCGCGCGTCCTTGCGCTTCGGTCCTGGGGCGCTGTCCGTGCCCTGCTCGCTGGCGTTCACCGTCGTTCCTTCCCGGTCACACCGGTCGCTCCGGCCCACTCCGGTCGCTTGCGAAGCGGAACAGCGCTCCGTATCGTTGCGGAGCGACGTTCCGTTTCTGCATTCTGGCAGACCGGGGAACGGCGGCCAAGCCGTGCCGCCATTCCGGAACGGCCCACGGAGCACCCACAGGAAGGTCCCGCCATGCCCCCGTCCTCCCCCGCCGCCCCGCCCGTCCCCGCCACCGTGCTCGACGCCGCCCCCGTCGTCCTGCCCGCCCCCGGGCGCGGCACGGACCTCCGGGTCCGGGTCTCCGCACCCGCCACCGGCGACCGGCTCCCGGTGATCGTCTTCTCACACGGCTTCGGCCAGTCGATGAACGGCTACGCGCCGCTCGCCGACCACTGGGCCGCCGAGGGGTTCGTGGTGCTGCGCCCCACCCACCTGGACTCGCGCACCCTCGGCCTCACCGCCGATGACCCCCGCACCCCGCACATCTGGCGCCACCGGGTGACGGATCTGACCCGGGTCCTGGACGGTCTCGATGTCCTGGAGGCCGCCCTGCCGGGGCTCGGCGGGCGCGTCGATCGCGGCCGGATCGCCGTGGCCGGCCACTCCTGGGGCGCCCAGACGGCGAGCACGCTGCTGGGGGCACGGGTCCTGGATGCCGACGGCGTGCCGGGCGAGGACCTGTCCGACGCCCGGGTCACGGCGGGTGTCCTGCTCGCGCTGACCGGGCTGGGCGACAGCCTCTCCCCGTTCGCCGCGGAGCACTTCCCCTTCATGCGGCCGTCGTTCGCGGCCATGACCGCGCCGGCGCTCGTCGTGGCCGGGGACCGGGACGACTCCCCGCTCTCCACGCGCGGCCCGGACTGGTTCACCGACGCGTACACCCACAGCCCGGGGAGCAAGAGCCTGCTCACGCTGTACGGGGCGGAGCACTCGCTCGGCGGGGTCAGCGGCTACGAGGCCGCCGAGACGACCGACGAGGACCCGGCCCGGGTGGGCCTCCTCCAGCGGCTCACCACCGCCTATCTGCGCGCCGTACTCGGCGACGCCACCGGATGGCAGACGGCGGCCGCCGCACTGGCCGGGGATCCGCACCCGCTCGGCGGGCTGCGGAGCAAGGAGTGACCGCGCGGGCCGGGGAATGAGCCGGGGCGGGCAGGGTAGGTCTGCCCGCTGTGATGGCTGCGCCGTACATCGAGCCGGAGACCGGCACCGGGGACGACGAGGGGCCGGCCCGGCCGGTTCCGCCGTCGCCCGGTGGCCGCTCGCGCGGGCCGGAGAGCGAACAGCAGCGGCGCTGGACGGATCTGCTGCGCAGGCTCCGGGAGACGAACGCGCGCAGCGTGCTGCACCTGCGGTTCCTGTCGGGGGATCAGGGGCTGCCCGGGGCGGGCGTGGCCGGGGCCCCTCGCGGGACGGCGTCGGTGTCGGCGGCGGCTGCCGCGGCCCGGTCGTAGGCGGTTCTGGCCGCGGCGATGGCGTGCCGGCTGTTCCCGGTCCACACCACCAGGGACCGCACGGCCTCGTGGAGGGTGCGGCCGAGCGGGGTCAGCGCGTACTCGACGCGGGGCGGCACCACCGGGTGGACGGTGCGCCGCACCATGCCGTCCCGCTTCAGCCGGCGCAGCGTGAGGGTGAGCCGGTAACCACCCCGGTGGTGCCGCACGCCCCGCCCCCACCGGCCGGCACCGGCTTCAGCCGCCGGGAGTGGGGCGTGCTGTGCACCGGGGCTGGTCCACGCTCCGGACCAGCTTCGCGCTGCTGGTGCCGCCGGCCGCCATGCTGGTCGCGGTGGTGATCGCCGCGTTCGGGCTGCGGCGGGCCGGGGGCTCGGCGCCCGCCGCCGGTCCTGGCGCCGGCTACGCGTCCTCCACCAGCAGCCGGGCGTAGTTCGCCATGGACCGCTGGTAGCGCGGCAGGTGCGGGGCGAGGGCGGTGAGGGCGACGGAGACCGCTTCCCGCTCCCGCCCCACGGAGGTGAGCGCGAGGGCGAGGGTGGCGCGTACGGCGTCGTCCAGGTGGTCGGAGCCGGCGTCGAGTTCGGCGGTCAGCAGGTCCACGCTCTCCTGCGGGCGGCCCAGGTTGCGCAGGGAGCTGGCGAGCTGGATCACGGCGCGGCGGCGGCGTTCGCCGGGCAGGCCGCCGGTGGCCAGGGCCCGCTGATAGTGCGGGACGGCGCGGTCGGGGTGGCCGGTGGAGTCGTAGGCGCAGCCGCGTTCGAAGTCGGCGACCGCGCTGCCGGGCGGCAGTTCGCGGGCCAGGGCGTCGACGGCGGCGCGGAACACGGCCGGTTTTGAGTGGTCGTCGAGGGTCGCCCACAGCTCGGCGCTGCGGCGTTCCCAGTCGGGCGGCAGGGTCTCGGTCATGGGGCCATAGTGGCTGGTGGTCGCGGTGCCGGGTACCGAATAATCGCCGCATGGACGGCTATGAGATCTCCACGGACCCCGCCCGGGTCGATGCCGCGCTGGTGCACCACTGGCTGTCGACGGACGCGTACTGGGCGCGCGGCCGCAGCCGGGAGAAGCAGGACGCGGCGATCGCCGGTTCGCTGAACTTCGGGGTGTACGAGGCGGCTTCGGGGGCGCAGGTCGGCTACGCGCGGGTGGTGACGGACCGGGCGACGTTCGCGTGGCTGTGCGATGTGTACGTGGCTCCGGCGGCGCGCGGCCGGGGTCTGGGGACGGCGCTGGCGCGGGCGGTGCGGGACGAGCTGGCCCCGTACGGTCTGCGGCGGATCATGCTGTGCACCCAGGACGCGCACGGGGTGTACGCGAAGGTGGGTTTCGCGCCGCTGGCGCGGCCGGAGCGGTGGATGAGCCTGGGGCTCCAGTGAGGGGCGGGCGCGGAGCCGGCGGGTAGGGCTGCCGGGGCCGCGGGCGACCGGGGCGGCGGGATCGTCACCGGTCCCGCCGCCCCGTGGCCGCCTGCTGGGCCGGCGCCGGGGTGAGGCGCCGGCCGGGGTCCGTCAGGCGATGGCGTAGATGGCCGAGGCCAGGGTGAAGCCCATGAGGCCGAAGATGGTCTGGAGCACCGTCCAGGTCTTCAGGGTGGTCTTCACGTCCATGCCCATGAAGCGGCCGACCAGCCAGAAGCCGGAGTCGTTGACGTGGCTGGCGGTGACCGATCCGGCCGCGAGGGCCAGTACGACGGCCGCCACCTGCACGGAGTTCATGTCCCCGGAGAGGACGACCGGCTGGACGAGGCTCGCCGCGGTGATGAGGGCGACCGTCGCGGACCCCTGGGCGATCCGCAGCGCGGTGGCGACCAGGTAGGCCACCACGATCACCGGCAGGCCGAGGTCGGAGAGGGAGTCGGAGAGCGCGTCGCCGATGCCGCTGGCGCGCAGCACCCCGCCGAACATGCCGCCGGCTCCGGTGATCAGGATGATGGAGGCGATCGGGCCGAGCGCGGAGTCGGCGAGCTTCTCGATGACGTCGGCGCCGCGGCCGCGCCGGGTGCCGAGCACGTAGCTGGCCACCAGCACGGTGATGAGCAGCGCGATCGGGGTGGCGCCGATGGCCCGGGCGAACTGGAACCAGCCGGCCTCGCCGTCGACCCAGCCGGCGGCGCGGGCCATGTCCAGACCGGTGTTGGCGAAGATCATGACGAGCGGCAGCGTCAGCAGGCCGATGACGGTGCCGGGGGACGGCGGGTTCTTGTCGTGGGCGGCCTGCTCGCCACCGGTCAGGATGTCCGGCACGGGGAGGACGAAGCGCTTGCCGATCCACAGGCCGAACAGGTAGCTGCCGACGTACCAGGTCGGGATGGCGATGACCAGGCCGAGCAGGATCACCAGGCCGATGTCGGCGCCCAGCAGTTCGGAGGAGGCGACCGGGCCGGGGTGCGGCGGCACGAAGATGTGCATCACGGAGAACGCGCCGGCGACCGGGAGCCCGTACCGCAGGATGCCGCCGCCCAGCCGCCTCGCGACGGTGAAGACGATCGGCAGCATGACGACGAGACCGGCGTCGAAGAAGATCGGGAAGCCGAAGAAGAGTGAGGCGATACTCAGCGCGAGCGGGGCGCGGTCCTCGCCGAAGCGCCGGATGAGGGCGTCGGCGAGCGCCTGGGCGCCGCCGCTGACCTCGATCAGCCGGCCGAGGATGGCGCCGAGTCCGACGAGCAGGGCGACGCCGCCGAGGGTGGAGCCGAAGCCCTGGACCAGGGTGTCGACCACGTGTGCCGAGGGGATGCCGGTGGCGAACGCGGTCAGCAGGCTGACCACGATGAGTGCCAGCAGGGCGTGTACCCGCAGCTTCATGATCAGGAAGAGCAGTACGGCGATGGCGCCGGCGGCTATCGCCAGCAGGGGGCCGGCGCCCATCGTTTGAGTCCAGGTGTCCATGCGGAAGCTCCGTTGCCTTCGGGACGGGTGGGTCGGGGGAGGGGGACGTGCGGGGGTCAGGGCTGGGGTGCCGGGCGCAGGCCGAGGGCGGCCAGCGCGTCGTCGGTGATCTGCTCGGGGGTGCGGCGCAGATCGACCGTGACGCCGTCCTCGTCGTCCTGGAGCTGTTCCAGGTCGGCGAACTGGGAGTCCAGCAGGGACGGCGGCATGAAGTGCCCGGTGCGCAGGTGGAGGCGCCCGGCGATGAGTTCGCGGGTGCCGGCCACGTGGACGAAGCGGACGCGGGCGTGGGCCTCGCGCAGCAGGTCGCGGTAGCCGCGCTTGAGCGCGGAGCAGGCGACGACGGCGGATTCGCCCTGTGCGGCCCGGACGGTGATCCAGTCGCGGATGATGCCGAGCCAGGGGAGCCGGTCGGCGTCGGTGAGGGGGGTGCCGGCCGCCATCTTGTCGATGTTGGCCTGCGGGTGCAGCAGATCGGCCTCCGCCATGGGCCAGCTCAAGCGGTCGGCGAGGAGTCCGGCGACGGTGGTCTTGCCGGCTCCGGAGACTCCCATGACCACGAGTGCGGTCGGCGACATCGGCCTCTCCTCACTGAAAGGTGTTACCAATTGAGCGGAAAGGTAACACCAATCTTTCGGGCAGGGAAAGCCTCCGCGACGTACCTCACAGCACCATGGCGGTGCGTACCTCCCCGCCTCCGGTGGGTCACCGGCCGCACACAACCCCGGGATAGGCTGCCGGGGTGGGGATGAACAGCGAGCACAGCACGGGAAACGGCGAGTCCAAACACCACTCGGTGCTGGACACCCTCGGTCTGGAGATCACCTCGGGCGTGCTGGAGGAGGGCCGCGTCCTGACCCTGGACAGCATCCAGGAACGCTTCGACGTCTCGCGCACCGTCGCCCGCGAGACCATGCGGCTGCTGGAGTCCAAGGGGCTGGTCGTCTCCCGCCGCCGGGTCGGCATCACCGTGCAGCCGGCCGCCTCCTGGCAGGTCTACGACCCCCGGGTCATCTGGTGGCGGCTCGCCGGCCCCGGGCGCGACTCCCAGCTGCGCTCGCTCACCGAACTGCGGATCGCCGTCGAGCCGCTGGCCGCCGCCGCGGCGGCCCGGCACGCGGGCGCCGCCGAACGCGCCCGGCTGGTGGAACTGGCCACCGCCATGCGCCCGCTGGGCGAGGCCGGCCGTCTCGACCCGTTCAACGACCTCGACGTCGAAATGCACTCACTCGTACTGCGGGCCAGCGGCAACGAGATGTTCGCCGCCCTCACCGACGTGGTCGCGGCCGTGCTGCGCGGCCGTACCCAGCTCGGGCTGATGCCCGACCGGCCCGTCCCCGAAGCACTCGACCTGCACGAGGCGGTCGCCCTCGCCGTCGCCGACGCCCGGCACCAGGACGCCGAGGAGGCCATGCGGCTGCTGCTGTCGGAGGTCCGGGACGCGATGGTCCCGCTCGGCGCCCCCGGCGGACGCTGAACGGGACCGGTCCGCCCGCGCGTTCAGCTCCCGTACACCGTCATGCAGAGCACGTCGCCGTCGCCGCCGTCCAGGTTCTGGTACCAGTAGGTGGCGTAGTCGTCCCCGCCCTGGCGGCAGACATCGCCCGAGTAGTCGCCGTTCGCCGCCGGAACACTGCTGACCTGCATGATCTGGTTGTACGGCGCCGGCACCTGGGTGGCCGAGCAGTCGATCGCGGACATCAGCCCGGTGGTCATCACCGCGCTGTCGCCGCTGCCGGACTGCTCCGACATCAGACACTCCCCGACCCGGTACTGCCGCACCACGCACAGGTTGTGACTGGTGCTCTCCCAGGTCTCCTCGTCCGTCCAGGTGTGGTTCCAGGTGGTGCCGTTGCTCACCCAGCCGTCGTCGCAGATCTCGTAGTCCCCCGCGATCTGCGTCACCTTCAGATACGCGTCCGGCGCCGCGCAGTCCACCCGCTGCGGCGTCTCGTCGTTCCAGGTGCCGTTCTTGTCCGTCTGGTAGTTGGCCAGACAGTCACCGGCCTCCACCGCGAAGAACGCCTCCGAGACCGGGTCCATCGGCGCCGTGCCGCCGCCCCCGCCGTCCGAGGCGCCGTCCGAGGTGCCGTCCGCGCCGTCCGCGTCGCCGTACCCGCCGCCCGACCCCGTGTCCAGACCGTCCGGCAGCTCCAGGCTCGGCACCTGCGGCGCACCGGCGCCGGAGTCGCCGCCCTTGTCGCTGTTCATCCCGAGCGGGATCACGATCGCCGCCAGCGCCACGAAAGCCGCCGCCGTACCGAGCGTCCCCTTCAGCGTGTTGTCGCGCCGCGGAGACGGCTGGGGGGCGTGCGGTGCTCCGTAACCGGGCGGCGGGCCCCCGTAGCCGCCGCCGTAACCGCCGTAGCCGTTGTTCATGTGTGCTGGCTCCTTCTCCTGCTCATGACACGACGCCACGCGCCCCCGCCCCGGTTCCGGACCGGCAGGACCGGCCCGGGCTCAGATGCCCAGGATCACCTTGGCGATGGAGAAGTAGATGACCAGCCCCGTCGCGTCCACCAGCGTCGTCACCATCGGCGCCGAGACCACCGCCGGGTCGATGCGCAGCCGCTTCGCCAGCAGCGGCATCGTGCCGCCCACCGTCGAGGCCCAGGCGCAGATCACGATCAGGGTCAGGGCGATCACCGCCGCCACGTCCCAGCCCACGAACAGCGAGCCCACCAGAAGGCCCACCACCGCCAGCATCGACCCCAGCAACAGCCCCGTCCGGCACTCGCGCCAGATCACCTTCAGCAGATCCGACACCCGTACCTCGCCGACCGCCAGCGCCCGCACCGCCGCCGTGGCCGCCTGCGCGCCCGCGTTGCCGCCCGCGCCGATCAGCAGCGGGATGAACAGCGCCAGCTGCGTCACCGACTCCAGCTCGCCCTCGAACGCCCGGGTCACCATCACCGTGAGGATGGCCGCCACCAGCAGCAGCATCAGCCACATCACCCGGGTCCTGGACAGCTGGAAGACGCTCGCCGACATGTAGTGCCGCTCCAGCGGCTCGGCACCGGCCTGCCGCGCCACGTCCTCGGTGTCCGCCGCCTCGATGACCTCGAAGGCGTCGTCGCTGGTCAGCAGGCCCACCAGCCGGTCCTCGCTGTCCACCACCGGCAGATCGAGCACGTTCGTCTCACGCATCAGCCGCGCCGCGTCCTCGGCACGCTCGGTCGCCCGCGCCTTCGGCGGCTCGGTCACCACCAGCGCGGCGACCATCGTCTCCGGCTCGCTCAGCACCAGTTCGCGCAGTTCCACGATGCCGGTCAGCCGGCGCCCGGCGTCCACCACCGGCAGCGTGTAGATGGTCTCCGCCCGCGCCCCGCGCCGCCGCACCGTCTCCAGCGCCTGAGCCACCGTCAGGTCCTGCTGGAGCGCCACCGTCTCCGGCGTCATGAAGCGGCCGACCGAGCCCTCCGGGTAGCCCAGCAGCGCGGCCGTCATCTGCCGCTCGTGCGCGCTCAGCCCGGCCAGCACCCGCTGGGCGACCTTCGCCGGCGCCTCCTTCAGCATCCGGGCCCGGTCGTCCGGGTCCATGTGCTCCACCAGCTCGCGGAACGCCTGGTCGCGCAGCCCCTGGAGGATCTGCTGCTGGTCGACCGGGTCGAGTTCCTCGAAGACCTCCAGCGCCCGGTCCTTGTCGAGCAGCCGGAAACTGATGACGGACTTGACGGCGTCCATCCGCGCCAGCTCGTCGGCGATGGCGTACGGCGGCTGGGTCTCCAGCCATTCGAGGGCGCCCGCGAGGTCGTGGTCCTCGATCAGGGCAGGCAGATGCGTCATGACGGGAGGTCCCCCTGGGAAGGTTCGGCGCGAACAGGCGGCAGGCTCAGGGCGCGCACACGCCGGTCGCCCCAGGGGAGGCCATGGCTACCTGGGCGGCGGACCGGCGCGGCGCGGCGGATGGTGACTGGGGGGTTCACTGCGCATCGCAGCCACACCTCCCACCATGCCGTTCCGTCAAGACCGTCCCTCAGGGTACACACCATCGTTGACGATGATGGCAAAGGGTTGACCACATCCCGGTGAAGGTGTTAGAGCCTGTCCGGCGGATCTTGCCGGGCAGGCCCTCGCCGGGACGCCGGGTCGCCGGTGCCCTACGCGATGCGGTCCAGGATCGTCGCCGGGACCGCCCGCGCCGCGCTCTCCGCGCCGCTCACCTCGATCGCCTCGCCCGCCAGCGCGTCGAGCGCCGCCGGGAAACGCTCCGGGGTGTCCGTGTGCAGCGTCAGCAGCGGCTGCCCCGCCACCACCCGCTGCCCCGGCTTGGCGTGCAGTTCGATGCCCGCACCCGCCTGCACCGGGTCCTCCTTGCGCGCCCGGCCCGCGCCGAGCCGCCACGCCGCCACCCCGACCGCGTACGCGTCCAGCCGGGTCAGCGTGCCGGAGGCGGGCGCGGTGAGCACCTGCGTCTCGCGCGCCACCGGCAGCGGGGCGTCCGGGTCGCCGCCCTGGGCGCGGATCATCCGGCGCCAGTGGTCCATCGCGGTGCCGTCCGCCAGCGCGCGCGCCGGATCGGCGTCCGGCAGCCCGGCCGCGTCCAGCATCTCCCGGGCCAGCGCCAGCGTCAGCTCCACCACATCGGCCGGGCCACCGCCCGCCAGCACCTCGACCGACTCGCGCACCTCCAGCGCGTTCCCGGCGGTCAGGCCGAGCGGCGCTGACATGTCGGTGAGCAGCGCCACCGTCCGCACCCCGTGGTCGGTGCCGAGCCCGACCATGGTCTCGGCCAGTTCGCGGGCGTCGGCCTCCGTCTTCATGAACGCGCCGGAGCCCGCCTTCACGTCCAGCACCAGCGCGCCGGTGCCCTCGGCGATCTTCTTCGACATGATCGAGGAGGCGATCAGCGGGATCGACTCCACGGTGCCGGTCACATCGCGCAGCGCGTACAGCTTGCGGTCCGCCGGGGCCAGCCCGTCACCCGCCGCGCAGATCACCGCGCCCGCCTCGCGCAGCACCGCCAGCATCTCGTCGTTGGACAGCCGGGCTCGCCAGCCGGGGACGGACTCCAGCTTGTCCAGCGTGCCGCCGGTGTGGCCGAGGCCGCGTCCGGACAGCTGCGGTACGGCCGCGCCGCACGCCGCCACCAGCGGGGCCAGCGGCAGGGTGATCTTGTCGCCGACCCCGCCCGTGGAGTGCTTGTCGGTGGTCGGCAGCGGCAGGGAGGAGAAGTCCATCCGCTCCCCCGAGGCGATCATCGCCGCCGTCCAGCGGGCGATCTCGGCCCGGTCCATGCCGTTCAGCAGGATCGCCATCGCCAGCGCCGACATCTGTTCGTCGGCCACCTCGCCCCGGGTGTAGGCGTTGATGATCCAGTCGATCTGGTCGGGCGTCAGCGTGCCGCCGTCCCGCTTGGTGCGGATGACGGTGATGGCGTCGTGGCTCATGGGATCAGAAGTTCCAGGATTCGGGGAGCAGATCGGACAGCGGGCGGATGCCGCCGGCGGGGGTGTCCACCAGCAGCCCGGGCCCGCCGTGTTCCATCAGCAGCTGCCGGCAGCGGCCGCAGGGGGTGATGATCTCCCCCTTGCCGTTGACGCAGGTGAAGTGGGTGAGCCGGCCGCCGCCGGTGGCGTGCAGCGTGGAGACCAGCCCGCACTCGGCGCACAGGCCCACCCCGTAGGAGGCGTTCTCCACATTGCAGCCGACCACCGTGCGGCCGTCGTCCACGAGGGCGGCGGCGCCCACCGGGTAGCGGGAGTAGGGGGCGTACGCCCGGCCCATGACCTCCCTGGCCCGCGCGCGCAGCGCCTCCCAGTCCACCTCCGGTGCGTCCGCCATCTAGCCGCCCTCGCCTCTCCGGTAGGGCTTGCCCACCGCTTTCGGAGTCCGCAGCCGCTGGGCGAACAGGGTCAGCACCAGCAGCGTCGTCAGATACGGGCTGGCGCTCACCAGCTCCAGCGGCATCGTGTCAGTGGTGGCGTACCAGATCCACAGCGCCGCTCCGACCACCGCGACGACCAGCGCGGTCAGCCGCTTGCCGCGCCACAGCTGCCACAGGGCGACCCCGGCCAGCGCGAGCGCGAACAGCAGCAGCGTGGCGTGCACGGTGGCGCCGCCGTCCCGGGTCTGGAGCGCGTCCATGAAGCCGAACAGGCCGGCGCCGGTGGCCACGCCGCCGGGACGCCAGTTGCCGAAGATCATGGTGGCCAGGCCCAGATAGCCGCGCCCGCCGGTCTGGCCGTCCTGGTACATGCGGATCAGCACCGCCAGGTACGCGCCGCCGAGGCCGGCCAGACCGCCGGAGACCGCGAGCGCCATGTACTTGTACGCGTACACGTTGACGCCGAGCGACTCGGTGGCCTGCGGGTTCTCGCCGCAGGAGCGCAGCCGCAGCCCGAAGGAGGTCTTCCACAGCACCACGTAGGTGGCCACGAACAGCAGCACGGCCAGCAGCGTCAGCCACGAGACGTTGTTGACGCCGGCCCGCAGGATGCCGGCCAGGTCGGAGATCAGGAACCAGCGCTTGTCGGCGAGAGAGCCCAGCCAGTCGGCGACGCCGGGCACCGAGAACGGCTCCAGCACCTCCATCTGCGGGGACTGCTTGTCGTTGCCGCCGTTCAGCTTGGCCTCGCTGCCCTCGGCACCGAACCACAGCTTGGCGAGGAACTGGACCACGCCGAGCGCCAGGATGTTGATGGCGACACCGGACACGATGTGGTCCACGCCGAAGGTGACGGTGGCCACCGCGTGCACCAGACCGCCCAGCACACCGCCGACGATGCCGGCCAGCACCGCGGCCCAGGGCCCGTACTGCCAGCCGATCCACCCGGCCGCGAACAGGCCGAGCATCATCATGCCTTCGAGGCCGATGTTCACGACGCCGGAGCGCTCGGCCCACAGGCCGCCCAGGCCCGCCAGGCCGATCGGGACGGCGAAGCTGAGCGCGCTGGACCACTGGCTGGTGGCGGTGAGCGAGTCGGCGCCGGTCACCATCCGCACCACGGACAGCAGGACGAGGCCGCCCGCGATGAGCAGCAGGACCTTCGGGTAGGTCAGCCGGCGGCGGATGGCCGCCCCGGCCTTGCCCTTGCGCTGGTCGCCCTCGGGCTTTCCGGCGGGGGTCTCCACGGTGGTGGTCACGCCGTCACCTCCGCGTTCTTCCGTGCCTGGGCCTGGGCGGCGAGTTGTTCTCCGACGAACCGCTGCTGGCGCTTGATGCCCCAGCGGCGGACGAGTTCGTAGGCGACGACGACGGACAGCACGATGACGCCCTGCATCACGCCGACGATCTCCTGGGCGTATCCCTCGAACTCCAGCTGGTTGCCGGTGCGCTCCAGGAAGCCCCACAGCAGCGCGGCGAACGCCATGCCGATCGCGCTGTTGCGGCCGAGCAGCGCGATGGCGATGCCGGTGAAGCCGATGCCGGTGGGGAAGTCGTTGCCGTAGTTGCCGGAGATGTTCAGCAGGGTGGGCATGCCGACCAGACCGGCGACCGCGCCGGACAGCAGCATCGTGGTGATCACGGTGCGCTTGACGGACACCCCGGACGCCTCGGCGGCGGACTCGGAGGCGCCGACCGCCCGCAGGTCGTAGCCGAAGCGGGTGCGGCTGAGCAGGAACCAGTAGCCGATGCCGACCGCGACGGCGATCACGATGGTGCCGTAGATCGGCTGGACGCTGGTGGGGATCTCAAAGAAGTAGCTGGAGTCGGGGATGTCCTTGGTGTGGATCAGGTTCCCCTCGCGCTCGGCGAGCCGGCCTTCCTTGAGGAAGTAGCCGATGAGGGAGCCGCCGATGAAGTTCAGCATGATCGTGGTGATCACTTCGCTGACACCCCGGGTGGCCTTCAGATAGCCGGCGATGCCGGCCCACAGGGCACCGACCAGCATGGCGGTGAGGATGATCACCGGGATCTGCACGATGCCGGGCAGCGCCAGCGCGCCGCCGACGGCGGCGGCGAAGAAGGCGGCGACCCGGTACTGGCCGTCGACCCCGATGTTGAAGAGGTTCATCCGGAAGCCGATGGCGACCGCGACGGCGGACAGGTAGTACGGGATCGCCTTGTTGATGATCCAGACCTGGCTGTCGCTCTTGGTGCCGAAGTCGATCATCACGGAGAACGCCTGGAACGGGTTCTGCCCGGTGGCCAGCATCACCAGCGAGGTGATGACGACGGCGGTGACGATCGCCAGCAGCGGGGCGGCCACGCCCAGGACGATCTTCTCCCGGTCGATGTTCTTGATCCGGGCGGTCACGGCGGAGGCGGCGCTCATGACGGGTTCTCCGTCGCGGCGTCGCCCGCGAGGTGGCCGGTGGCGGCGCCGGTCATGGCGGTGCCCAACTCCTCGGGGGTGATGGTGGCGGGGTCGGCGTCGGCGACCAGCCGGCCGCGGTACATGACGCGGAGGCTGTCGGAGAGGCCGATCAGTTCGTCCAGGTCGGCGGAGATCAGCAGCACCGCGAGACCTTCGCGGCGGGCGGCGCGGATCTGGTCCCAGATCTGCGACTGGGCGCCGACGTCCACGCCCCGGGTGGGGTGGGCGGCGATCAGCACCTTCGGCGCGTGGCTCATCTCGCGGCCGAAGATCAGCTTCTGCTGGTTGCCGCCGGACAGCGAGCGCGCGGTGACGTCGATGCCGGGGGTGCGCACGTCGTACTCGCGCACGATCCGCTCGGTGTCGGCGCGGGCGTCCCCGGCGGTCAGCCAGGGGCCCTTGCTGTTGGGGCGCTGGGTGACGTGGCCGAGCATCCGGTTCTCCCAGAGCGGGGCCTGGAGCAGCAGGCCGTGCCGGTGCCGGTCCTCGGGGATGTACCCGATGCCGTCCTCGCGGCGGCGCCGGGTGGAATGCCGGGTGATGTCGGCGCCGTCCAGGGTGACCGTGCCGTCGTCGGCGGTGCGGATGCCCATGATGGCCTCGACGAGCTCCGCCTGGCCGTTGCCCTCGACACCGGCGATGCCCAGCACCTCACCGGCGTGGATGGTGAAGCCGATGTCGGCGAGCACGTCGCGCCGTACCCCGTCGGAGTCGGTGCCGGTCAGCCGCAGCCCGGAGACGGTGAGCACCGGCCGGTCGGTGACGGTGGACTCGCGGGTCTCGGGGGTGGGCAGTTCGGAGCCGACCATCAGCTCGGCCAATTGCTTGGGGGTGACGCCGGAGGGTTCGACGGAGGCCACCGTCGTCCCGCGCCGGATGACGGTGATGTCGTCGGCGACCGACAGGACCTCGCCCAGCTTGTGGGAGATGAAGATGACCGTCAGGCCCTCGGCGGTCAGCTCGCGGAGGTTGCCGAAGAGGGCGTCGACCTCCTGCGGGACCAGGACGGCGG
>NZ_JBHWJL010000069.1:16040-20787 GCF_042731495.1 Streptomyces sp. NPDC059853 | reverse complement strand
AGGGCGCCGCGCCCGCGCGGCGCCGCCCGTCACTCGTCGACGACCCGGTCCACCTGGGTCGTGGTGTGCCGCAGGATCGCCCGCAGCTCGTCCCCGACCTTGGGGCCCTTGGCCTCGGCCGGCACGAACAGGATCGACACCTGCATGTGCGGCGGCTCGGCGAACCACCGCTGCTTGCCGTCCCACACGAACGGCGACAGATTGCGGTTGACGGTGGCCAGCCCGGCCCGCGCCATCCCCTTCGCCCGCGAGGACATGCCGTGCAGCGCCTTGGGCGCCTCCAGGCCGACCCCGTGCGAGGTGCCCCCGGCGACGACCGCCAGCCAGCCGTCCCCCGGCGCCTTCTGCTGCCGGTACCCGAAGCGGTCGCCCTTGGCCACCGGCGTCACATCCAGCACCGCGCCCCGGTACTCCGTCGCGGTGTGATCGCCCAGCCACAGCCGGGTGCCGATCCGCGCCCGGAACCGGGTCTGCGGGAACTGCTGGCGCAGCCGGGACAGTTCCTCGGCGCTCAGATGGCTCACGAACATCGTGTCCAGCGGCAGCCGGGCGGCCCGCAGCCGGTCCATCCAGCCGATGACCTCCTCCACGCCGTCGGTGCCGTCCGTACGGTCCAGCGGCAGGTGGATCGCGAAACCCTCCAGCCTGACGTCCTCCAGCGCGGCCCCCAGCTTGCCCAGGTCCGCCGGCGTCACCCCGTGCCGGCGCATGGAACTCATCACCTCGACGACGACCCGGGACCCCACCAGCCCGTACACGCCGTCCACCGAGGAGGCCGAGCGGATCACCCGATCGGGGAGCGGCACCGGCTCCTCGCTGCGCCGGTACGGGGTGAGCACCAGCAGATCGCCGCTGAAGCGGTCCTTCATCGCCTCGGCCTCGTACGCCGTGCCGACCGCCAGCGTCTCGATGCCCAGCTCGGTGACCTCCTCGGCCAGCCGGTCGTGGCCGAAACCGTAGCCGTTGCCCTTGCAGACCGGCACCAGGTCGGGGAAGTCGGCGACGATCTTCCGCTGGTGCGCCCGCCAGCGGTCGGTGTCGACGTAAAGGGTGAGCGCCATGGCCGGGAGAGACCCTTCTGTTGGGGTTGTACGAGGGGTGCGTGGGGGAGGGGGATCAGCGCCGCGACATGTAGATGTCGAGCGCCTTGTGCAGCAGCTTGTTCAGCGGGAAATCCCACTCGCCCAGATACTCCGCCGCCTCCCCGCCCGTACCCACCTTGAACTGGATCAGGCCGAAGAGGTGGTCGGTGTCCTCCAGCGAGTCGCCGATGCCCCGCAGGTCGTACACGTGCGCCCCCAGCGCGTGGGCGTCCTGGAGCATGCGCCACTGCATCGCATTCGACGGGCGCACCTCGCGCTTGTGGTTGGCGGACGCACCGTACGAATACCACACATGGCCGCCCACGATCAGCATGGTGGCGGCGGCCACCGGCTCCCCCTCGTGCTTGGCGATGTACAGCCGCATGCGGTCCGGGTCCTCGGCGTTGAGCGCCTTCCACATCCGCTCGAAGTACGCCAGCGGGCGCGGCCGGAACTTGTCGCGGACGGCGGTGACCTCGTACAGCTCCTGCCACACCGGCAGGTCGTCGTACCCGCCGCGCACCACCTCGACGCCGGCCTTCTCGGCCTTCTTGATGTTGCGGCGCCACAGCTGGTTGAAGCCCTTGTGGACCTCCTCCAGGGAACGGTCCTTGAGCGGGATCTGGAAGACGTAGCGGGGCTGGACGTCGCCGAAACCGGCGCCCTCGTCCTCGCCCTGCTGCCAGCCCATCCGGCGCAGCTTGTCGGAGACCTCGAAGGCGCGCGGCTCCAGCTCGCTGGCCTCGACATCGCGCAGCCGCTTGACCTCGGGGTTCTGGATGCCGGCCTTGATGGCCGCGGCGTTCCAGCGACGGATGACGACCGGCGGGCCCATCTTGACCGAGAAGGCGCCCTGCTTCTTGAGGTGGGCGAGCATCGGGCGCAGCCACTCCTCCAGGTTGGGCGCGAACCAGTTGATGGTGGGGCCCTCGGGGAGGTAGGCGAGGTAGCGCTTGACCTTGGGCAGCTGGCGGTAGAGGACCAGGCCGGCGCCCACGCAGACGCCGTTGCCGTCGAACCAGCCCAGGGATTCGGAGCGCCACTCGGCCTTGACGTCGCCCCAGGCAGGTACCTGCATGTGGCTGGCCGCCGGCAGCGAGCGGACATACGCCAGATGCTCCTCGCGGCTGATGGTCCTCAGGGTCAGGCTCATTCGGGGCGCTCCTTGGGCGTCTGTCGCGGCGTCTGGCGGGAAGCCTAGCGGCGCGGCGGGCGCGCGGGGCGCGGTGGCCTGCCCGGGAGGCGGGTTCGGGCGGCTGCCGGGCGGGGATCGGACCGGTTCCGGCCAGGTCTCAGCCGGGTCTCAGCCCCGGTTCCGGCCCGGGATCAGCCCAGGACGCCGCCGAAGAGACCGCCGTGCGCCATGGCGAGGTAGAAGCCGGTGGCGGCGGCACCCAGGCCGATGACCAGGACGAACCGTTCGGCGGTGGTGGCGGAGATCAGCTGGCCCCAGCCGCCGGTCACGATGCCGGCCAGGCCGATCCAGGAGGCCGGCAGGTGCATGCCGTGCCACAGGGAGAGGATCAGCGCGACCGGGCCGAGGACGGCCGTGATGGCGGCGAGGGTGTTGGGGAGGGGGTGGGGGTGGCCGTCGGAATTGAAGACGCTGCCGAGTGTCATGTGGGCCATGGGGCACCTCCTGCGGAGCGCTGGGAAGCCGTGTACCCGATCCATCCAGGTTGCTCGCGCGGGGGCCGGATTTCAACCGGAAGGGGCGGGGCGGGTACGGTGTACTGTCCCGTGTTCCGTCACTGACGGCAGGGGATACGCATCACGACCCTCCTGCCACGGATCGTCCGTGGCCGCCTGAGTCCAGAGGAGGTGGGTTCCTTCATGCGTCACTACGAGGTGATGATCATCCTCGACCCCGATCTTGAGGAGCGCGCTGTCGCCCCCCTGATCGAGAGCTTCCTTGCCGTGGTCCGCCAGGGCGACGGCAAGGTGGAGAAGATCGACACGTGGGGTCGCCGTCGGCTCTCCTACGAGATCAACAAGAAGCCCGAGGGCATCTACTCCGTCATCGACCTGCAGGCAGCCCCCGAGACCGTCAAGGAACTCGACCGGCAGCTGAACCTCAACGAGTCGGTTCTGCGGACCAAGGTCCTCCGTCCCTCCACCCACTGAGCGAGCACGCTCCGCGGGATCAGCGGGACACCGAGTAGCGATGTCAGTGCCATAAGTAATCATCGCAGCAACAGCAGTTAGCACCCCGCCGAGAGGTTCACCATGGCAGGCGAGACCGTCATCACGGTTGTCGGCAATCTGGTCGACGACCCCGAGCTGCGCTTCACCCCCTCAGGTGCGGCGGTCGCGAAGTTCCGTGTCGCGTCCACGCCGCGCATCTTCGACCGGCAGAGCAACGAGTGGCGGGACGGCGAGAGCCTGTTCCTGACCTGCTCGGTCTGGCGGCAGGCGGCGGAGAACGTCGCCGAGTCCCTCACCAAGGGGACCCGTGTCATCGTGCAGGGCCGGCTCAAGCAGCGGTCGTACGACGACCGGGAGGGCGTCAAGCGCACGGTCTTCGAGCTGGAGGTCGACGAGGTCGGTGCCAGCCTGAGGAACGCGACGGCCAAGGTCACCCGGACCAGCGGCGGCGGCCGCGGTGGTCAGAGCGGTGGCTGGGGCGGTGGCGGCGGCCAGGGCCAGCAGGGCGGTGGCGGCGGCGCTCCGGGCAATGACCCGTGGGCGACCGGCGCACCGGCCGGCGGTGGCCAGCAGGGCGGCGGCGGTGGTGGCGGCTGGGGCGGTGGCTCCGGCGGCGGCTACTCGGACGAGCCCCCGTTCTGAGGCCCGTACGCGGGCTGAGGGGAACGGCCGGGTTCGGCTCTTCACTTCTTTTTGAGATCAACGGAGAAAAACATGGCGAAGCCGCCTGCGCGCAAGCCGAAGAAGAAGGTTTGCGTGTTCTGCAAGGAGAAGATCTCCTACGTGGACTACAAGGACACGAACCTGCTGCGGAAGTTCATTTCCGACCGCGGCAAGATCCGTGCC
Source organism: Streptomyces sp. NPDC059853 (assembly GCF_042731495.1). Classification (NCBI taxonomy): domain Bacteria; kingdom Bacillati; phylum Actinomycetota; class Actinomycetes; order Kitasatosporales; family Streptomycetaceae; genus Streptomyces; species Streptomyces sp. NPDC059853. Next base: position 16,714 of record NZ_JBHWJL010000069.1, on the reverse strand, counting down.
CGTCGGGTGACCGGCAACTGCACCCAGCACCAGCGCGATGTCGCCACGGCTGTGAAGAACAGCCGTGAGATGGCGCTGCTGCCCTACACCTCGACCGCGCGCTAAGGAAGGGTGGTTAGCAGCATGAAGATCATCCTGACGAGCGAGGTCTCCGGCCTGGGTACGGCCGGTGACGTCGTCGAGGTGAAGGACGGGTACGCCCGTAACTACCTGCTCCCCCGTGGTGTCGCGATCCGCTGGACCCGGGGTGGCGAGAAGGACGTCGAGCAGATCCGGCGGGCGCGGAAGATCCGCGAGATCGCCACGATCGAGCAGGCGAACGACATCAAGGCCGAGCTGGAGAAGGTCACGGTCCGGCTGAAGGTCCGTGCCGGTTCCGGCGGCCGGCTGTTCGGTTCGGTCACCCCGGCGGACATCGTCTCCGCGGTGAAGACCTCCGGTGGCCCGGATGTCGACAAGCGCCGTATCGAGCTGAGCAACCCGATCAAGAGCCTGGGCACCCACCAGGTCTCGGTCCGCCTCCACCCGGAGGTCGTGGCCAAGGTCGGTCTGCACGTCGACGCGTCGGCGAAGTAAGGACCCGGCGGCCCCGCGCGGGCCGCACTCCTGCGGCGCCGGCCGCGTTCCCGTCCAGCAGGGCGGGGCGCCGCCCGGGCCGGTTCGCCGGCGAGGGC
>NZ_JBHWJL010000069.1:5749-16030 GCF_042731495.1 Streptomyces sp. NPDC059853 | reverse complement strand
AGGGTGGGTCCCCCCGCCGCGGGGGGGCCCTCGACCGCCCCGGGGGCCCCCGCGGGGCCCCCACCCGGGGGGCGCGGCCCGGGTCCCCCCCCCGCGGGGGGGGGGGGGCCCGGCGCCGTTTCGCGTCGGAGGGCGGACGCGGCGCGGGGGCGCGGGCGGCCGGTGCGGGTCAGGCGCGCTCGGCGCCGGTGACCAGCCAGCGGCCGGTGCGGGCGCGCAGCGCGAGGGTGACCAGCCGGGTGGCCATCATGAGCCCGGCCATCGCCCACCACAGGGTGGTGACCCCGCCGCCCAGGGTGGGGACCAGCAGGGCGGCGGGGGCGAAGACGGCGAGGGTGAGCAGCATGGCGGCGGCCAGGTACGGGCCGTCTCCGGCCCCCATCAGGACGCCGTCCAGGACGAAGACGACGCCGGACAGCGGCTGGGTGACGGCGATGATGAGCAGGACGGGCAGCAGCCGGTCGTGCACGTCGGTGTCGCCGGTGAACAGCGGCATGGTGAGCGGGCCGGCGACGGCGACCAGGGCGCCGAGGACCAGGCCGGAGACGATGCCCCAGCCGACCATGCGGCGGCAGATCGCCCGGGCCCCGGCGGCGTCGCCCGCGCCGAGGTAGCGGCCGATGATGGCCTGGCCCGCGATGGCGATGGCGTCCAGGGCGAAGGCGAGCAGCATCCAGATGGTGAGCGCGATCTGGTGGGCGGCCACATCGGCGTCGCCGAGGCGGGTGGCGACGAGGGTGGCGAGCAGGGAGATGGCGCGCAGCGAGAGGGTGCGGACCAGGAGCGGGGCGCCGGCCCTGGCGCCGGCCCGGATGCCGGCCGGGTCGGGGCGCAGGGAGACGGCGTGGCGGCGGGCGCCGCGCAGGACGGTGCGCAGATAGACGGCGGCCATGCCGTACTGGGCGATGACCGTGCCCCAGGCGGATCCGGCGATGCCCCAGCCGAGTCCGTAGATGAACAGGCCGTTGAGCGCGATGTTGGCGGTGAAGCCGCCGATGGCGACGTAGAGCGGGGTGCGGGTGTCCTGGAGGCCGCGCAGCACGCCGGTGGCGGCGAGCACGATGAGCATGGCGGGGATGCCGAGGATGCTGATCCGCAGATAAGTGGTGGCGTGCGGGGCGGCGGTGGGGGAGGCGCCGAAGGCGTCGATGAGGGCGGCGGCGGTGGGGAGGCCGAGCAGGACGACGGCCAGGCCGAGGAGGACGGCGAGCCAGATGCCGTGGACGCCCTGGCGGAGGGCCGCGGGCAGGTCGCCTGCGCCGACGCGGCGGGCGACGGCGCCGGTGGTGGCGTAGGCGAGGAAGACGAAGACGTTGACGGCGGTGGTGAGCAGGGCGGCGGCGATGCCGAGGCCGGCCAGCTGGGAGGTGCCGAGATGGCCGACCATGGCGCTGTCGGCGAGGAGGAAGAGCGGCTCGGCGACGAGGGCGCCGAAGGCGGGGAGGGCGAGGGTGAGAATCTCGCGGTCGTGGCGGCGGTGGGTGGCGGTGCTCTGCGAGGACACGAGGAGATCCAAACATCCACAGGTAATAGACGCAATGGATTTGTGATCCTTACCTCGATCCCCTTGCGGTGTGATGGTCTGCGGTCGTTGTCGTGAGCCCGGCGAGTGAACGAGCGTTCTCGTCATCGCGGGTGTGCGGAGGGTGAAAGCCCAGGTCGGAGCGGGTGCGAAGTGGATCATGAACGGGCGTCACCCGGACCCCGCAACGCCTTGTCCACAGCGAGTCCCGTCTTATCCACAGGATGCGATCTGAAATCCACATAGCCTGTGGATAACTTGTCCGCTCCACCCCTCCCCCGGCTGTCCGCGGCGGCGCCCGACTGCCGTAGCGTAGGTCCGCGCCGGGCGCGGACGATACGGATCCGTGCCGCGCACAAGGTCCGGGAGGAGGCGGGGTTCGATGGCCGAGTACGAGCAGGGGGAACCCCCCTGGGACGACGCGGCACCCGGGGAGGGCCCCCCACAGGTGCCCCAGGCCCGCGGCGGCTCGCGCCAGGGGCCGGACGACGAACCGCCCCCCGCCGGCTTCGAGCGGGTCCCCCCGCAGGACGTCCGCGCCGAACAGTCCGTCCTCGGCGGCATGCTGCTGTCCAAGGACGCCATCGCCGACGTGGTCGAGACCCTGCGCGGCGCGGACTTCTACAAGCCCGCCCACGAGACCATCTACGCCGCGATCCTCGACCTCTACGCCAGGGGCGAGCCCGCCGACCCCATCACCGTCGCCAACGAACTGACCAAGCGCGGCGAACTCGCCAAGGTCGGCGGCGCCGGCTACGTGCACTCGATCGTGCAGATGGTGCCCACCGCGGCCAACGCGCTGTACTACGCCGAGATCGTCCACGACAAGGCGGTCCTGCGCCGCCTGGTCCAGGCCGGCACCCGCATCACCCAGATGGGGTACGCGGCGGACGGCGACGTGGACGACATCGTCAACACGGCGCAGGCCGAGGTGTACCAGGTCACCGAGCAGCGCACTTCCGAGGACTACCTGCCGCTCAGCGACATCATGGAGGGCGCCCTCGACGAGATCGAGGCGATCGGCGCCCGCAGCGGCGAGATGACCGGCGTCCCCACCGGCTTCACCGACCTGGACGCCCTCACCAACGGCCTGCACCCCGGCCAGATGATCGTCATCGCCGCCCGCCCGGCCATGGGCAAGGCCCTCGCCCTCGACACACCGCTGCCCACCCCGTCCGGCTGGACCACCATGGGCGAGGTCCGCCCCGGCGACCTGCTGCTCGACGCCGCCGGCAAGCCGACCCGGGTGGTGGAGGCGACCGACGTACTGACGGGACGGCCCTGCTACGAGGTGACCTTCGACGACGGCACCACGGTCGTCGCCGACGCCGACCACCAGTGGCTCACGGACACCCGTGCCTCGCGCAGGTCCGAGCGGACCCCCGCGGCCGTCAGAACCACCAAGGAGATCGCCGAGACGCTGTACTGCGCCACGGCCGACGGCCGCCACAACCACACGGTGCGGAACGCGGCCCCGCTCGACCTCCCCCGCCGAGACCTGCCCGTCCCCCCGTACGTCCTGGGCGCCTGGCTCGGCGATGGGCACAGCGGGGCGGCCCGGATCACCTCGGTGGACCCGGAGGTCATCGAGCGCGTCGCCGACGCCGGCTTCGAGGTACGCAGGGTGGGGACATCGGTCACCTACGCCGTCCGGTACGCGGTCCCCGCCGCCGATCCACGGCCCGCCGCGCGGCCGTGTGTGGTGTGCGGCACGTCCTTCGTGCCCCGGCTCGCCCATGTGCGGACCTGCGGACGGTCCTGTGGCGGCAAGGCGCGCTTCGTTTCCCCGCCCCGGCCCCACACGGCGTGCGCCGACTGCGGCGAGATCTGCTTCTCCGCCTCGTCCGTGCCGCGCTGCTCCTCCTGCTCCAGGAGCCACGGCAGTCTCCTCGTCCGGCTGAGGGAACTGGGCGTCCTGGGGAACAAGCACATCCCGCAGGAGTACCTGCGGGCCTCCGTGGCCCAGCGCAGGGAACTTCTGGCCGGGCTGCTGGACACGGACGGCACGGTGACGACCACCGGCTCCGTCCAGTTCGCCGTCACCAACAGGGCCCTGGCCGAAGGCTTCCGGGAACTGGTCGTGGGGCTCGGTTACCGCTGCGGCATGGCGAGGAAGCCGGTGCGCGGGCGTTCGGAGCGCTCGTCCACCGCGTACGTCATCACCTTCACCCCGGCCGACGACGTGTTCGCCCTGAAGCGCAAGCGGCGCGTGCACGAGGAGCGCAGGCGCCCGGGGACGGCCAAGCTGCGGCAGCGGGTGATCACCGGCGTCCGCGAGATCCCGAGCGTGCCGGTTCGCTGCGTCCAGGTCGACAACCCCGACCATCTGTACCTGGCCACCCGCTCCATGGTGCCCACGCACAACTCGACACTCGCTCTGGACTTCGCCCGGGCCTGCTCCATCAAGCACAAGCTGCCCAGCGTCATCTTCTCGCTGGAGATGGGGCGCAACGAGATCGCCATGCGTCTGCTGTCCGCCGAAGCGCGGGTGGCGCTCCACCACATGCGCTCCGGCAGCATGACCGACGAGGACTGGACGCGGGTGGCGCGCCAGATGACGGAGGTCAACGACGCGCCGCTGTACATCGACGACTCGCCGAACCTGTCGATGATGGAGATCCGCGCCAAGTGCCGGCGGCTCAAGCAGCGCAACGATCTGCGGCTGGTCGTCATCGACTACCTCCAGCTGATGCAGTCGGGCGGCAGCCGCCGCCCGGAGAGCCGGCAGCAGGAGGTCTCGGAGATGTCCCGGAACCTGAAGCTGCTGGCCAAGGAGCTGGAGGTGCCGGTGATCGCGCTCTCCCAGCTCAACCGTGGCCCCGAGCAGCGCACCGACAAGAAGCCGATGGTCTCCGACCTGCGCGAATCGGGTTCCATCGAACAGGACGCCGACATGGTGATCCTGCTGCACCGGGAGGACGCCTACGAGAAGGAGTCCCCCCGGGCCGGCGAGGCGGACCTGATCGTGGCCAAGCACCGTAACGGTCCCACCGCCACGATCACGGTCGCCTTCCAGGGGCACTACTCGCGCTTCGTCAACATGGAGGGCGGCTTCTGAGCGGCGCCGCCCTCCCGGTGCGCCTCCCACGCGGCGTCGATCTCCTGGAGCAGCCGCTGCTGTGACCGGCTGCCGACCAGCCGCAGTACGGGTTCTCCGGCGTCGAAGAGGATCAGGGTCGGCAAGGAGAGCACCCCGTAGGCCGCGGGGGTGGCCGGGTGGTGGTCGGCGTCCAGCTGGACGACGGTGAGCCGGTCCGCCCGTTCCGCGGCGATCGCGCCGAGCACCGGGCCCAGCTGGTGGCAGGGCGGGCACCAGTCGGCGGTGAACTTCACCAGCACCGGCCGGTCGGCCGCCAGGACCTCCGCCGCGAAGGTGTCGTCCGTGATGTCGGGTACGCCCGGGGTGTGCATCGTGGTCAGCCTCTCAGGTGGCATCGGGGTTCGGGCCCGGTCGGCCGCTGCTGGGCCTCGGCCCGCAGCAGCTGGGCGCCCAGCTGCTCGCGTACGTCGCGCAGCCGGTCGAGGAGCGCGTCGAGTTCGGCGAGCTTGGCGCGGTACACCGCGAGCGAGGCGGGGCAGTCGTCGCCGCTGGAGTGCCCGGCGCGCAGGCAGTCGAGGAACGGGCGGGTCTCCTCCAGGCCGAAACCGAAGTCCTGGAGGACGCGGATCTGTTCCACCAGCCGCAGGTCGGCGTCCCCGTACACCCGGTAGCCGTTGCCGGACCGGCGGGCCGGGAGCAGCCCGCGGGATTCGTAGTACCGCAGGGTGCGGGTGCTGACCCCCGCTCGTGCGGCGAGTTCGCTGATGCGCATGGCGGCGACGCTAGACCTTGACGCCGGGGTCAGGGCAAGGACGTGGGCCGGGTTGACCTTCAGGCCGGTCGAAAGCCCAGCGACGTTCGTGCGGCCGGCCGGGTTCTCTCCGTCGTTGCACGCAAGTGGGCGTGGGAGGAACTGCGAGGTGGCGGCGGTCCGGAGGCGATCGCGGACGGGTTGCGGCGGACGGGTGGGGTGGGGCCGCGGGGGTGGGCGGGGGTCAGGTGAGTCCGCCGGTGGCGCGGATGTTCTGGCCGGTGATCCAGCGGCCGTCGGGTCCGGCGAGGAAGGCGATGACGTCGGCGACGTCGGCGGGGGTGCCCAGGCGCCGCAGCGGGGTGAGGGTGATGACGTGGTCCAGGGCCTCGGGCGGGTTGGCGGCGCGCAGCATGTCGGTGTCGGTGGCGCCCGGGGAGACGGTGTTGACGGTGATTCCGCGGGGGCCGAGTTCCTGGGCGGCGACGGCGGTGAGGAGTTCGAGGGCGGCTTTGCTGGCGGCGTAGGGGGCGATGTGGGGGACGGGGCGGAGGGTGTTGAGGGTGGAGACGCTGATGATCCGTCCGCCGTCGGGCATGTGGCGGGCGGCGTGGCGCAGGGTGTGGAAGACGGCGGTGGTGTTGACGGCCAGGGTCGCCTCGAAGGTGGCGTCGTCGGTCTCGGCGAGCGGGGTGGGGGCGGGGGAGAGCGCGGCGTTGTTGACGATGATGTCGGGGGTGCTGTGGCGCTGGGCGGCCTGGTCGAGGAGGGCTTCGGCGGCGTGCGGGGCGGTGAGGTCGAGGCGGATGCCGTAGGCGCTGCCCGGGGCGCCGGAGCGTTCGACGGCGGCCACGGTTTCGGCGGCGGCGGTCTCGCTGTGGGCGTAGTTGAAGACGACCCGGGCGCCGTCCCGGGCGAGGCGTTCCACGACGGCCCGGCCGATACCGCGTGAGCCGCCGGTGACGACGGCGGTCTTTCCCTGGAGGGTTGCCATGGGCGGCACTGTAGTGCGGGCGCGGTCGTGGGGGAGGGAGTCGTGCGGCCGGGATGTCGGGGGCGGCCGGGGGCGGGTGGGGGTGTGTCACAGTGGCGCGGTGTACCGCGAGCAGGAGGTGTGGAGCGCCGGGGCGGCTTCGGGTCTTGTGCTGCCCGACGGCTGCATGGATCTGATCTGGTCGGAGCGCGCCGGGCTGCTGGTGGCGGGCCCCGACACCCGGGGGCGGTGGGTGGATCCGGGGGTGGCGTCGGGGCGGGCGACGGGGCTGCGGTTCGCGCCGGGGCGGGGGCCGGTGGTGTTCGGGGTGCCGGCGTGGGAGCTGAGGGATCGCCTGGTGCCGTTGGGGGAGGTGTGGCCGGAGCGGGCGGTGCGGGAGCTGGCGGAGCGGGTGGCCGGTGCGGGGGATCCGGGTGCGGTGCTGGCCCGGGTGGCGGCGCGCCGGGTGGCGGCGGTGGGGCCGCCGGAGCCGTGGCGGGCGTGGGCGGCGCGGGCGCTGGGGCGGGGGTGTCCGGTGGCGGAGGTGGCGCGGGAGCTGGCGCTGAGCGAACGGCAGTTGCGCAGGCGCTGTCATGAGGCGTTCGGGTACGGGCCGAAGACGCTGGCGCGGGTGCTGCGGATGCGGCGGGCGCTGGGCTGGGCGCGGGCCGGGGTGCCCGCGGCCGAGGTGGCGGTGCGGGCGGGGTACGCCGACCAGGCCCATCTCTCGCGTGAGGTGAAGGACCTGGCCGGGGTGCGGTTGTCGGCGCTGCCGGCGGTGGGCGGGCCGGTCAGCTGAGGGGTGCGAAGAGGTCCACGTGGTTGCCGTCCGGGTCCAGGACGACGGCGTAGCGCTGGCCCCAGGGTGCGTCCCAGGGCGGGTTGGCGCCGGGGTGGCCGGCTGCGGTGAGGTCGGCGTAGAGGCGGTCGACCTCGGCCGGGTCGTCGCAGCGGAAGGCGATGGCGATGCGGTGGCCGCCGCGGGGCGGGGTCCAGTCGGGCTGGAACGAGGTGATGGTGGCGACGGTGTCCCAGGCGAGGCGCAGCCCGCCGGGGAGCCGGGCCTCGACGTGCGGGGTGTCCGGGGCGGTGTCGGGGATGTCGAGGCCGAGGCGCCGGTAGAAGGCGAGGGAGGCGGCGAGGTCGCCGGTGATCAGTCCGATGAGGTCGAAGCGTGGTGCCATGCGGGCAGGTTAGGCGGCCGGCGGGGCGGGGGTCTTGAAGGAAACGGACGGGGTGGGGCGGGCGCGGCCGGTCGTATTGTCCACAGAAAGCGGGCGGTTGTGGATAACTTTCCGCGGCTGTCAGTGCCCGGTTCTACGGTCTCAGGCATGACCGCATCCCCCGACTCCGCTGCCCCCGCCACCTCCGCTCCGTCCGTCTCCCCTCCCGGGCCCGGCGGCGCGGCGGGCCGCGAGCGGCTGCCCGGGGTGTTCCGGCTGTGGCTTGCCGGGGCGCTGGTGTCGATGCTGGGCACCAGCGTGATGTGGTTCGCGCTGGGGTGGTCGGCGTCGGCGCACGGTGGCCTGGCGGCGGGGCTGGTGCTGACGGCCGTCAATCTGCCGCGTTTCGCCCTGCTGCTGGTCGGGGGCGCGGTGGGGGACCGGGTGGGTCCCTGGCGGGTGATGGTGGCGGGGGACCTCGCCATGGTGGTGGTGTCCCTCGGGACCGCGGTCGCGGCTTGGCGGTTCGGGGCTCCGCTGTGGCTGCTGCTGGTGGCCGGGTTGCTGATCGGGGTGGTGGACGCGTTCTCTCTGCCGGCCTCGGGATCGATGCCGCGGCGGCTGGTGGGCGCGGCGGTGCTGCCCCGGGCGATCGCGCTGCGGCAGACGGGGGTGCAGCTGACGATGTTCGCGGGCGGCGCGCTGGGCGGGGTGCTGATGGCCCGGGCCGGGCTGAGCGGGGTGGCGCTCCTGCAGGTGGGGACGTTCTCGTTGATGCTCGTGGTGCTGGTGGGGATACGGCGCCGGTTCGCGGGGGAGCGGCCCGCGCCCTCGGGCGGCTCGGTGGGGCGGGACATCGGGGACGGGCTGCGGCTGGCATGGCGGACCCGGCTGCTGCGGGTGTCGCTGGCCGTGACGGCGGTGGCGGCGGGGTGTCTGCTGCCGGTGGTGTCCCTGCTGGTGCCGTTGCTCGCGCGGGAGCGCGGGTGGAGCGCGGAGTTGGCGGGGGTGGTCGTCGGGTCGCAGGCGCTGGGGATCGTGGCGGTGTCCCTGGTGGTGCTGTGGCGCGGCGGTGCCGGACGGCCGGGGATCGCGGCGGCGGTGGGGCTGCTGGTGGCCGCGGGGTCGATGGCGGCGCTCGCGGTGGCGCCGGTGCCGGGCGTGGTGGTGGCCGCCGCGCTGGGCGTGGGGGCGGGGAACGGGCTGTTCGGCGCGCATGTGGCGCCGTTGCTGCTGACGGCGGCGCCGCCGTCCCATCTCTCCCGGGTGCAGGCGATCGTGACGATGGTGCAGAGCGGTGCGCTGCTGACGATGAACCCGCTGCTGGGCGCGGCGGCGGAGCACATACCGGTGGCGGCGGTGCTGGCCGGCTGCGCCCTGGTGGTGGCGGGCACGGCCGCCTGCGCCCTGGCGTCGGAGCCGTTCCGCACGGTCCGCCGCCCGGGGGCGCCGGGCTAGGCAGCGCGGCGGCACGGCGCTGATCCGGGGCGGGTTCCGCCCGGGCGCCGCGGTCGGCTGAGGGCCGGGCCGCCGTGCCGCACCGGTTCCGGTGGGGCCGCGCTGCCGGGGCGCGGACGGGTGCCGGGCCGGTACGTCGGCGCCGGGGCGGGTGGGGCCGGGCGGCGCGTTATGCCTTGGACGGGGCGTCGGCCGGTACGCCGGCCACCGGGTCGGCCGGGGTGCGCAGGGCGTCGACCAGGGGGGCCAGTTCGGGGTGGGTTCCGGCCTCGGTCAGGGCGCGGTCGAGGGCGGCGTCGTTGGTGGGCCGGGCCTGTTCCAGCAGGGCGCGGCCGGTGTCGGTGACGTCCGTGTAGATGCCCCGGCGGTCGTCCGCGCACAGGTAGCGGGTGAGCAGGCCCCGGTCCTCCAGGCGGTTGACCAGCCGGGTGGTGGCGCTCTGGCTGAGGACGACGGCCTCGGCCAGCTCGTTCATCCGGAAGTGGCCGCCGGTGCCGTCGTGCTGCTGGACGAGCACGTTGAGGACGGAGTACTCCCGCACGCTCAGCCCGTGGGCGGCCTGGAGGGCGCGTTCGACGGTGGTCTCGATGCGCCCGTGCAGGGCGGAGAGGGCGCACCAGCGCTGGCTCAGGGTCTGGTCGGGGCGCGTCATCGTGCCTCTCCTTCCGCTGCTGTTGCGGTTCCCAGGTTAGCGCAGGCCCGCAATAGACGGCGTTTGCATATATCCAGCGCGTGCAATTATTGTCCAGGCGGGTAAGACCTGTGTGCAAGTAATCCGAGGAGGCCGTCCATGCCGCTCGCACTGCTCGCCCTGGCCATCGGTGCCTTCGGCATCGGGGCCACCGAATTCGTGATCATGGGGCTGCTGCCCGAGGTCGCCGGCACCTTCGGGGTGTCCATCCCGACCGCGGGACACCTCGCCACCGGCTACGCGCTGGGCGTGGTGGTCGGGGCGCCGGTGCTGGCCGTCGCCGGGGCGCGGATCTCGCGCAAACGGATGCTGATGGCCCTGATGGGGCTGTTCATCGCGGGCAACGCGCTGTCCGCCGCCGCGCCCGTCTTCGCCGTGATGCTGGCCGGGCGGATCGTCGCCTCTCTCGCGCACGGTGCGTTCTTCGGCATCGGTGCGATCGTGGCAGCCTCCCTGGTGGCGCCGCACCGGCGGGCCGGGGCCATCTCCGTGATGTTCACCGGGCTCACGGTCGCCAACGTGGTCGGCGTCCCGCTGGGTACCTGGCTCGGGCAGCAGGTCAGCTGGCGGGCCACCTTCGCGGTGATCGCCGGAATCGGCGTCCTCGCCCTCGCCGGCGTGGCCGCTCTGGTGCCGCACGGCGCCAGGACCCCGGACACCGGCGCCGCCGCGCCGCCCCGGAC
>NZ_JBHWJL010000069.1:0-5739 GCF_042731495.1 Streptomyces sp. NPDC059853 | reverse complement strand
GCCCCGGACGGGCGGGCTGCGCGGAGAGCTCGCCGCCTTCCGCAACGCCCAGGTGCTGCTGGCCATGGCCATGACCGTCCTCGGTTTCGGCGGGGTCTTCGCCGCCGTCACCTACCTGGCGCCGATGATGACCGACGCCGCCGGATACGCGCCGGGAGCCGTGACCTGGCTGCTGGTGCTGTTCGGCCTCGGCATGCTCATCGGCAACCTGGCGGGCGGCCGGTACGCCGACCGCGCGCTGATGCCGATGCTGTACGTCTCGCTCGGCGGTCTGGCCGTCCTGCTGGCGCTGTTCACCGTCGCCGCCCACCACAAGGCGGGTGCCGCCGTCCTGCTGCCGCTGATCGGCGGATTCGGGTTCGCCACCGTGGCACCGCTCCAGAAGCGCGTCCTCGACCATGCCGCGCAGGCCCCGACGCTCGCCTCCGCCGTCAATATCGGGGCCTTCAACCTCGGCAACGCGCTGGCCGCCTGGCTGGGCGGGGTGGCCCTCGGCGCCGGACTCGGCCCGACCTCCCCCAACGCGGTCGGCGCCGCCATGGCCCTGGCCGCACTCGCCCTGGCGGTCGCCGCGACCGTGCTGGAGCGCCGGGACAGGCCCGCGCGTCCCACGCGGGACGGACGCCCCGACGGACCCGCGACCCCCGGCGACACCGCCGTCGGGCGGGGCGTCAGCCCAGCGCCACCGAGTACGGTGCGAAGCGGCGGCTGATGTCGCCCGGCAGTGCGGCGGCTCCGCGCACCATCAGCGTGGAGCGCAGATCGCCGGACAGGCCCCGGTCGCGCAGCCACCGGGCGAGGTCCGGGTGCCGGTCGTCCACGTCGAACCGCAAGGGCGCGGCGGACCGCACGCCCAGGAAGCTGATCAGAGCCCGGGCCGTGGCGGGGTCCTCGGCGATCAGCGGTCCGATCACCGTCGTGCCGGGGTTCGGCCAGGCCGCCCCGTACCCGGTGAGCCGGCCGTCCGGGCCGTGCGCCACCGCCAGCACGTCCGCGAAGGCGGGCAGCCGGGCCAGCAGAGGGGTCCTGTCCATGCCGGCCACCGGCAGATCGAGGGCCAGGATGCCCGGCAGATCTGCGGCGCCGGCCGGCCGCACCCGCACCTCCGGCCCGGTGGTCCCGCCGGGTACGAACTCGCCGCGCAGGGTGGTGACCGCCCCGACGGCCCGGAAGCCCAGCCGTTCGTACAGCGGGCGCCCGTTGTCCGTGGCGTACAGGAACAGCACCCGGTCCCCCGCCTCGGCGATCGCGTGCCGCATCAGCCGTCCGCCCAGCCCGCGCCGTTCATGACGCCGGGCCACCAGCACCATGCCGACGCAGCCGTACCCCGGGAAGGACGTCAGCACGAAGGCACCGATCAGGCCGCCTGCCGGGTCGTCGGGCGGGGCGTCGATTCCGTACCCCGTGCCCGCGCTCAGCAGCAGCCGCCACTTGTGCTCCTCCCGGGACCAGGCGCGGTCGGCGGACAGATCCAGCGCCGTCGGCAGATCCGCGGGCGTCAGCCGGCGGATGGGCAGCGTCAGCGCAGAGATGGGCACGCCCCCCAGGATCGTTGCGGCCCGGTGGCAGCGGCCACCCGTTTTCCCGCACCGCACCGCCCCGGCGGTGGCAGGGTGGCGCCATGACCGACGATCAGTCCCTTCTGCCCGAGACCCGGCGCGCCCTGCGCCACCGCACCGCGACCGCCCAGGCCACCGGCCGGGCGCCGGCCGTGGCCGCGGCCGTCGTCCGGGACGGCGCCCTGGTGTGGACCGGCGCCCACGGCGCGTACCCGCCGGGCGAGGACCGGCAGTACCGCATCGGCTCGATCACCAAGACCTTCACCGCCGTGCTCGTCCTGCGGCTGCGCGACGCCGGACTGCTCGACCTCGGCGACCGGCTGGCCACCCACCTCCCCGGCGCCCCGTACGGCGGCGACGCCACGATCGCCCAACTGCTCTCCCACTCCGCCGGTCTGGCCGCCGAGGCACGCGGCCCCTGGTGGGAGCGGACCGAGGGGACCCTGCGCCCCGAACTCGCGGACCTCTTCGGCCCCGACCCGCAGAAGCACCCGGCAGGCCGCGGCCACCACTACTCCAACCCCGGCTACGCCCTGCTCGGCGCGCTGGTCGAGCGGCTGCGCGGCGCGCCATGGACGGAGGTGCTGCACGCGGAGATCCTCCAGCCGCTGGGCATGTCCCGGACCACCGCGCTGCCGCAGCCCCCGTACGCGCCCGGCTGGGCGGTCCACCCGCACGCCGACGTGCTCCAGCCGGAACCGCTCACCGACACCGGCCGGATGGCGCCGGCCGGGCAGCTGTGGTCGACGGCCGCCGATCTGGCGGCCTTCGCCCGGTTCCTGCTCGCCGGGGACGACGCCGTCCTCGGCGCGGACACCCTCGCCGAGATGCGTACCCCGGCCGTCGCACCGGCGGACCCGGGAGGGGAGTCCGGCTACGGGCTCGGCCTGCAGATCGTCCGCGGCGCCGGCCGGGTGCTGACCGGGCACACCGGCTCGATGCCGGGCTTCACCGCCGCGCTGTGGACGAGCCACGCCGACCGGCTGGCGGCCGTCGCGTTCGCCAACGCCACCTCCGGGGTGCCCACCGGAACGCTCGCCGCGGACCTGCTGGCGGAGGTCGCCGACCGCGAACCCACCGAGCCCGCGCCGTGGCGGCCGATGCCGGCGGCGGACGCCGAGCCGTGGCTGGTGGCGCTCACCGGCACCTGGTACTGGGGCACCGGCGCGTACACGCTGCGGCTGCTCGCCGACCGCACCCTCGTCCTCACCCCGGCCGGTGGCGCGGGCCGCGGCTCCCGTTTCCGCCCGGTGCCGGGGGACGAGCGGCGCTGGCGCGGCCTGGAGGGCTACTACGCCGGTGAGATCCTGCACACCGTTCCCGAGGGGCCGGCGCCCCATCTCGACCTGGGCACCTTCGTCTTCACCCGGATCCCCTACGACCCGGACGCCCCCACCCCCGGCGGCACCGACCCGGCCGGCTGGACGGGACGGTGACCGGGCGGCGGGCGTCGTACGCCGCCGCCGGTCAGCCGTCCAGCATCATCTTGAAGCCCAGGTGGCTGGCCTCGAAGCCGAGCCGCTCGTAGAACCGGTGGGCGTCCACGCGCGTGGCGTCGGAGGTGAGCTGCACGACGGCACACCCCTGGCGCCGTGCCTCGGCCACCGCCCAGCGGATCATCGCGCCGCCCAGCCCGGCCCCGCGCTGCGCCGCGTGCACCCGCACCGCCTCGATCAGCGCCCGCGACGCCCCGCGCCGGGACAGCCCGTGGATCACCGACAGCTGGAGGGTGCCCACCACCGTGCCCGGCTCCTCGGGCAGCACCGCCACCATCAGATGCTGGTGCGGATCGGCGGCGATCCGCTCGAAGGCCGCCAGGTACGGCTTCGGGTCCCCGGTGCTCTCGCGCGCCGCGCCCAGCGGGTCGTCGGCCAGCATCGCGACGATCTCCGGTATGTCCGCGCTCGTCGCGTATCTCATGGTGATGCTCATGCCACCGAGTCTAGAAAACGCGTGCGGACCGGCCATCGCGGCACAGGAAGGGGGTTGTGTCTCGTCCGGGTAACGGTAGGGTCGGTCTCGCCTGCTGGGCGACGGCCAGCCGCTCAGTGTATGAGGTTCGGGGGCTCTCAGGCCGGAATATCCGGCTGACCACCCGGCCCCGGTGCGCGCGCTGGCACGCTGTCCCACCGGGAGTTGATCGAGGCGAGGCAGAGCACATGACCGCGATACCGGCCGACGACGGCGCCGCTCGTACGGGCGTTCCGCAAGGGCGCCCGCCGTCACCCGATGCCGTGCTGATCCGGCGCACGCTGGCGGAGATCGAGCCGGTGGCCGACGAGGCCACGTCGTTCTTCTACGCGCTGCTGTTCGTGAACCATCCCTATCTGCGGGAGATGTTCCCCCCGGCCATGGACGCCCAGCGCGACCGGCTCTTCGGCGCGCTGCTGACCGCGGCCCGGCACATCGACGACACCGTCTCGCTCACCGAGTACCTCATGCAACTGGGGCGCGGCCACCGCAAGTACGGCACCCGCTCCACCCACTACCCGGCCGTCGGCGAGTGCCTGATGACCGCGCTGGAGCGGTTCGCGCCGCGCACCTGGGGCCCGGAGGCCGAGGGCGCGTGGGTGCGCGCGTACACCGCGATCTCCCAGATCATGATCGACGCCGCCGCCGACGACGAACTGCGCTCCCCCGCCTGGTGGCACGCGGAGATCGTGCGCCACGAGCCGCGCACCGCCGATGTCGCGGTGGTGACCGTCCGCCCCGACCAGCCCTACCCGTACCGCGCCGGCCAGTACGCCAGCATGGAGACGCCGTGGTGGCCGCGCGAGTGGCGGCAGTACTCCTTCGCCTGCTCGCCGCGCCCGGACGGGCTGCTGACCTTCCATGTGAAGGCGGTGCCGGCCGGCTGGGTCTCCCGGGCGCTGGTGCACCGCGCGCGGCTCGGGGACGTGGTGCGGCTCGGGCCGCCGGAGGGGGCGATGACCATCGACCACACCTCCGACAGCGGGCTGCTGTGCGTGGGCGGTTCCACCGGGATCGCGCCGATCAAGGCGCTGGTGGAGGACGTCGCGGAGCGCGGCAGACGACGGCGGATGGAGGTGTTCTTCGGCGCCAACCGGGACTCCGACCTGTACGACCTGGACTCGTTCCTGGAACTGGAGCGCCGCTACGACTGGTTGTCGGTGCGCCCGGTGGTCGCGCAGTACGCCACGCGCGGCTTCGCGGGACAGCTGCCGGAGGCGGTGCGGGAGTACGGGCCGTGGCCCGAGTTCGACGGCTATCTGTCCGGGCCGCCGCAGATGATCCGGCACAGCGTGGCCGCGCTGGTCTCGGCGGGGATCGAAGAACGCCGGATACGACACGACTTCACGGGTACGTTGACCGCCGCGGGACTGACCGCGCACCAGTGAGGCACCGAGCACGGCACGACGCAAGGTCTGAGAATGAACAACGGGGATGACAGCGCCCGTCTGCCCGGCAGCGACGGCGAGCACGAACTGCAGCGGCGGTTCGGCAGCGAGCACCGGGCCGACCGCTTCTACGAGGAGCAACTGCTCGACCACCTCAACGAGCGGATGCGGGAGTTCGTGGCCAGGGCGGAGATGTTCTTCCTGGCCACCGCCGACCGCAACGGCGAGTGCGACAGCAGTTTCCGGGCCGGGCCGCCCGGCTTCATCCATGTCCTGGACCACCGGTCGGTGGCCTACCCCGAGTACCGGGGCAACGGCGTGCACGCCTCGATGGGCAACATCACGGAGAACCCGCACGCCGGGATGCTGCTGATGGACTTCGACCGGGCGCGGATCGGGCTGCACATCAACGGCCGGGCCCGGATCGTCCCGGACGCCGAACTGCGCGCCCTGCACCCGGAACTCCCCCGGGACACCGCCCCGGGACGGCGCGCCGAGCTGTGGGTACGGGTCGAGGTGGAGGAGGCGTACATCCACTGCGCCAAGCACATCCCGCATCTGGTGAAGGCACCCAAGCGCACGGCGCGGGCGTGGGGCAGCGACGACTACCGGCGCAAGGGCGGCGACTTCTTCGGTGCGGCCCGGCAGGCGCGCGAGGCGCGCGGAGAGCCGGGCACCCGTGGTACGGGGGCGGGTACGGGGACGGGTCCCGGTGCGGCCCCGGCCCAGCCCCCGGCCGCGCCGCCGGTTCCGGCTCCGCCGGTCCCGCCCGCCGCGCTGCCGCAGGCGGCTCCCGTACCGCCGCCCGTACCGCCGCTCGC
>NZ_JBHWJL010000068.1:0-20822 GCF_042731495.1 Streptomyces sp. NPDC059853 | reverse complement strand
CACGGCCGTCACCGTCGAAGTCGTAGACCAGGAACTGGGTGTAGTGCGCGCCCGCGAGCAACCCACCCGCCAGCACGACGGCGACGGCGCCGCGCACCAGCCGGCTGTCCCGTCTCGCTTTCGTCGGTCTCATGAACGTCCCTTCGCACCCGACCGATTGATTCGTTTCAATAAACGGCCGCGACGCTACGGGGGCCCCGCCCCCCGGTCAAGACTTCGCGCAAAGGTGCCTGGTGGGGAGGGGTGCTCCATCCCCCCGGGAACGGGCGCGCCCGGAGAACGGCACGGTGACGGCCTTTCCCGCCCGGGTCGCCGCTACGCTCGGCCCTGGCCGCCCCGCCCCCGCCCACCACGGAGGAGCCCCCGCATGCCCGCTGACCTGGTGCTCGGCACCATGACCTTCGGCGACACCGTCGACGCGGCAGGCGCCGCCGCCATGCTCGACCTCGCCGAGGAAGCCGGTGTCACCCACCTGGACACCGCCAACGTCTACGCGGGCGGCGCCTGCGAGGAGATGCTCGGCACGCTGCTGGCCGGCCGCCGCGACCGGTTCCGGCTCGCCTCCAAGGCGGGCGTGCCGCACGAGGACGCGGGCGGCGCCGCCCCGCTGTCGGCCGGCGCGCTGCGCCGCAGCGTCGAGGGCAGTCTGCGCCGGCTGCGCACCGACCGCCTCGACCTCTTCTACCTCCACCAGCCCGACCGGGCCACCGCTATCGGCGAAACCCTCGACGCGCTCGCCGGACTCGCCGCCGACGGCCTCATCGCGGAGGTCGGCGTCTCCAACTACCCCGCGTGGGGCATCGCCGAACTGCGCTGCGAGGCACGGCGGCGCGGCGCCCCCGTACCGGCGGTGTCGCAGTCGCTGTACAACCTGGTCGCGCGCCGGATCGAGGAGGAGTACGCCGAGTACGCGGCCACGGCCGGGATCTCCACCATCGTCTACAACCCGCTCGGCGGCGGGCTGCTGACCGGCCGGCACCGGTTCGAGGAGCCGCCGGAGCACGGCCGGTTCGGCGACGCGCGGGTGGCGGCGATGTACCGCGAACGGTACTGGGACCGGCAGCTCTTCACCGCCGTGACGGAACTGACCGTGGTCGCGGACGGTCTCGGCATCCCGCTCCCCGAACTGGCGCTGCGCTGGCTGGTGGAGCGCCCGCTGGTGGACGGGGTGCTCATCGGCGCGTCCCGTCCGGAACAGTTGCGCGCCAACCTCGCCGCCGCCGGGCGTGGCCCACTGCCCGCCGGGGCCGGTGAGCGGATCGACGCCGTGTGGCGGACCCTGCGCGGCCCGGCACCCGCGTACCACCGCTGAGCGGCGGGACCGGGGCGGACGGCCGGAACCGCCGACACCACCCACGCCGCCCGCACCGTCCTCAGCGGTCCCCGTCGCCGTCGTACACGTGGACATCACCGCCCTGGGCCGCGTAGACGCGGCTGTTGTCGTGGGCGGCGATGTGCTGCACCTGGCCCCGGACGCCCTCGCGCCGCTCGGCGGTCAGCGAGGCGGTGATCTCGCCGATCAGCTCCCGCAATTCCCCGGCGGCCTCCGGGTGGCGGCGCAGCAGGTCCTGGAACTCGTCCTGCCACAGCGGTACGAGCCGGGTCCGCGCCTGCTCGGCGTCGTCCGCCCGCGACCCGGGCGGCGCCCCGGTCCAGCTGCCCGCCGACCTGCGCGGCCTCCTCCTCGTCGTCCGCGTCCCCGCGCCGGAACAGCCGCACCACCCCGTCCCGGGCGGCCTGCCACCCGTCGGTGGCCATGGCGCCGACGACGGTGGCGCCCCCGGCGAGCACGAGTTCTTCCAGCACGCTTCCCCCTGGTGTCCGTCATCGACCGGTGCCCACCCCACACCTGTACCCGGATCGCCCCGGCCGCCACCGCCGATTGTCAGTGGGGGCGGCTAGGTTGAGCCGCGCTGGCCTGTCTCGGGGGGCGGGCCAGCACCTTCATGCCCGGTGGCCGGGCGGGAGGTGCGCGACCGAGAAGAGATGGAGACCGGCGTCCCCGGCCACGGCGAGCTGACCGCCGGACGGCGAGAACGCGGCGTGGTGGAGCGAGTCGTTGGTGCGGAGCCAGCAGAGCGGCTGGAGGTCGTGGAGGGAGAAGAGGCCGATCAGGCCGGGGTGGGCGATCAAGGCGAGGTGGGTGCCGCTGGCGGTGAGACATGCGACCGACTCGATCGGCGGGGTGCTACCCGTGGGGGAGCCGCCAGTCCAGGCCGGGACCAGACCGTCCGAGCTGTCGGTGGTGAACTCCCACGGCACCAGCATCGTCTTGCCGTGCAGCCTGAGGGAGCCGATCAGGCGGTCTCCGGTGGGAACGAAACACAGACCGGTCCACAGCGGGCGGTCCACGGCAAGGTGGGCTTGTCGTTCCGCTTCTCCGGGGAACACCAGGCGGAGGGGCCCGCGACGCCCGCCGGTTACGGCGTAGGTGCGCTCATCCGGGGCAAAGGCCACCAGCGTCCCGCCGAGGCTGAACTCCTCCGGCCCCAGTTCACCGATCTCGCGCAGGAACGCGTCCTGCTGCGTCGGATCCCGCCGCGTGTAGGGGTGCGGTTCGACGCGACGCAGGAGACCTCGGCGGGGCTGTGCGGGGTCCATGAGGTACCAGCCGTCCTGGTGGGCCAGGACCGCCACTTCCTCTCCGCCAGGAGCCCACATCACCTGCTGGAGCGCGGTTCTCGGTGCCGGCCTGCGGGCGGGGCCCGCTGAGTCCAGGGCCCAGAGTTTCAGGGTCGCATCATCCTGCCTCGTGATCAGGGTGCCGTCCGGGCGCCAGACCACGGCTTCCTGCGGGAGCTCGCCGCGCCCGACACTGACCGGTTCGGAGGCCGGTTCGGCAGGCGTGCCGTGCTGGATGGCCTCGTCCTGGGGAACCGCCCACCGCTGGAGCTGAGTGTCCCCGGACAGCCGGTCCGCCGTTACCAGCTCTTCGCCCGAAGGTGACCACCTGAAGCAGGCGGGCGAGTCGGACTGCCGCTCCCACGTGGTGACGCTCCCGCTCGATGGAAGCAGAACCGTGCAGAGGTCTTCGCAGGCGAGTGCGATGCCCGCACCACCCGGCCGCCAGCTCAGGGCGTGGCCTCGGCCGGTGAGGGCCGGATGCCTGCGCGACGTGGGTGGCGCAGGGGTATGCGGTTCGGCCCAGTGGACGAGGGCTCCGTCGCCCGCTTCCGAACCTGTCGCGTGTGCTGCGAGCCCGTGGTCGGGGTGCCAGTCCAGGGCGTCGTAAGGGCCGGACGACTCGATGTCCGGCGCGGTCAGTTGCTCGGGCGGCGTGCCGGTCCCGGGAGTCCACAGGCGTACCTCCCGCCGGCCCCAGGTCACTGCCAGGGAACGGGAATCAGGTGACCAGGACGTGGCGGGGACCTCAGCGTCCCAAGGCTGCCTGGGCACTGTCAGAACGTCGATCTTCTGCCAGGTCGTCGTGTTGAGAACGGACACGGCGTATGCCTCATGTGCTGCCTCCGGATCGTCGTCCGGTATTTCTTCCCGGGGGGAAGCCGACGTGACGAAGACATCGGCTTCCTCGATCAGTGCCAGGCGACGTCCGTCCGGGCTCCAGCGAACGCCCTCGATGAGCGTCCAGTCACGGCCGGGCCACGCGTACACGCTCTCCCAGGTGTCCGTGTCGTAGATCTCCAACGCCGGTTCGGCGCCGACCGTGGCCAGCAGCGGCAAGGTCGGGTGCAGGTCGATGGCGGTGACGAGACCGCCCGGCTTCCGCACCGGGACCGAGCGCAGCAGCATCCCGTCGTCCCGGTCCGGCGGGGGATGCTCCGCCCGGAGGGGCAGGTCCCGGTCCGTGTGTTCCAGAGCCAGTGGCCGTCCCGGCAGACGGGTGGCCAGGGTTACGGCCACGTCGGTCGAGGCCAGGCCGCCACCGGTGAAGAGGTGGCCTTCCTGGCGGACGAAGTTTCCCAGTTCGCGGGCGTGGTCGTCCTCCGGGCGGGCCGAGGCGTACAGCGTCACGTCCGCTTCCAGCGCGGTCGGGCCGCCCTCCGACAGGCGGGCGGCCAGGAAGCGCGCGTCCCGCAGCAGCGCGCCGAACTCCTCCCAGCGCTCCGCCTGGTGCAGGTGGTAGGCGAGGCCGTGCAGAAAGCCGCGCTCCCGCTGCGGCAGGGCGTGCCAGCCGGTCGCCGGGCGCAGCGCGTCCAGCAGGCGGCCGCTCACCGCCGCCATCCGGGCCGGGTCCGCGCGGCGCAGGGTCTCGCGCGGCAGGTCGTGCATCTGGAGGCCGTCGGGGTGCGGGAGCTGGGCCAGGGAGCGGGAGACGAAGCGGCGGGCTTCGTTCCTGGTGCGCAGCGGGCTGAGGTTCCACAGCCGGGACAGCAGCCAGTACGGGACCATCTCGCCTTCGGGGAAGGCCGCCAGCGAGATGTAGCGGTTGCGTGACGCGTCGTCCGGGAGGTCCATCAGGCTCAGTTCGAGGGTGCGGGCGATGCCGCGTTCCACCCGGGGGTCGTGCAGGTCGTCGAGGGCGGCCGGGCCGGCGCCGTCCAGTTCGTCGAGGACGGCGCTGACGGCCTCCGGTGCCGTCATGCCGTCCATGTGGATCAGGCCGCGCAGCATGGCGAGGGCCAGCGGCCAGCGGCCCACCCGGTCCAGGAGCGGTCGCAGTTCGGCGTGTTCGCCGCGGCCGAGCATGGCCACGGCCTCGTCGTCGCTCATCGCGTCGACCGCGATCTCGGTGCCGTCCAGCAGGCCGGGGCGGCGGGTGGTGACCAGGACGGTCAGCCCCTCCGCCCCGGCCAGGAACGGCCGGACGTCGTCGGCGTGCCAGGCGTCGTCCACGACCAGCAGCGTCCGGTTCTCCGCCGCCGCCAGCGCCGTCCTGAACGCGCCCGCCGCCGCGTGCACGTCCGCGTAGGCCGGGGCGCGGGAGCCGGTGAGCGCGGCGGTCAGTTCCGCCAGTGCGGCGACGATGCGTTCGATGCCGGGGCGCTGGCCCAGCTCCGCCCACAGCACCCCGCCCGCGAAGCCGCGGGCCGCCCAGCCGGCCATGGCGGTCTTGCCGTAGCCGCCGCCACCGGCCAGCAGGACGCACGCCCCCGGCCGCAGCGCGTCGGTGATCGCACGGCCGAGCGCCTCCCGCACGACGAACCGGGTGGGGGCGGAGGGCGCCATCCGGGGCAGCGGGGGCGCGGCGGGTGCCGGTCCGTTCATGTGGACCGTGTGGGCCTGCACCACATGGCGTGCGCGGCCGGAGAATTCGTTGCCCGTCTGCCCCTGCTCCCCCTGCATGCGCCCCAGTTTCGGTGACCGGCCGCCGCTCCGACAAGCGCCGCACGGACAGGCCCTATCCGTACCGGCGTATCCGGTCGGTGTCCTCGTCCGATCGGCGGTTGTCCGGTTCCGTGCCGGGGGGCGGGTTCTCGCGTGCCGGGTCGGGGCCGGGGTCGGCCGGGTCGGCCTCCACCTCCCGTTCCGGGTCCGGGTCGGGCACCGGCTCGCGCGGTGCCGGAACGTCCTCGTCCTCCGCCGGCGGTTGCGTGGCGGGGAGGACCGGGGGCGGGTCCGGGTCGGGGACGGCGCCCGTCGAGGTGCCGAGGCCCAGGAACGCGAGGCCCGCCAGCGCGAGGGCTCCGGCGCCCGCCGCCGCCGTGAGAGCGGTACGCCGGCGGCGCAGTCGCCGGCCGCCCGTCACGGCCGCGTCGGTGACGCTGGGCAGCGGCGGTTCGTCGCGCAGCGCGATGTCGAACGCGGCGCGCAGGGTGGCCGCTTCCTGGTCCGTCGTGTCGCGTCTCATGTCGGGGTTCACCTCCCGGTCACCTCACTCGGCAGCTCTGCGACCAGATGCCGCAGCCGGGCCAGGCCCCGGGCGCTCTGGCTCTTCACGGTGCCCGTGCTCACGCGCAGCGCACGGGCGGTCTGTTCCACGCTCCAGTCCTCCCAGAACCGCAGCACCAGCACCGCACGGTAGCGGGGCGGCAGCGACATCAGGGCCGTCTGCATCACCATGCGCAGTTCGGGCCCGGCGGGTTCGGGGGCGGGCGCGTCGGGGAGGTCGGCCACCGTGTTCTCCCGCCACAGTCCCTTGCGCCGCTGGTCGATGAAGGTGCGGGTGAGGATGGTCCTGGCGTACGCCTCGACGTTGCCGTCCCGGCGGACCCGGGACCAGGAGGCGTACAGCTTCATCAGGGTGGTCTGGGTGAGGTCCTGGGCCTGGTGCCAGTCGCCGCACAGCAGGTAGGCGGAGCGCCGCAGGTGTGCCTCTCGGGCCTGGGCGAACTCCCGGAATTCCCGCTCGCGGCGGACCGCTGCCTTCATCCGCACTCACCTTCGCTCGTTCTGCTCCTCTTCTCTGTACGGGAAGGGGGGCCCGGAGGGTTGCATGGCGGAGGGGAGACGGTCGCCACAGGAGCGCCGGGCAACCCGCGTGCGGCGCGGGCCGTACTTCTTCACGCACGGGGGCCACGGCCCCCGCCGGTCCGTTGACTCAACTCGGGAGATCCTGATGAACGTTCGTATGCGGCGGGTGCGCCGTACGCTGATCGGCCTGGCCGCCGGGAGTGCCCTGGCGATGGCGGGGTGGGGCGTGGCCTCGGCCGCCCCCGCGCCCGCCGAGGGGGAGGGGCCGGCCGCGAGCGAGCAGGCCGATCCCGCGCCCGCTCCGGTGGACGAGGTGGCGGAGGGGGACGTGCCCGCTCCGGTGCCGCCGGTGGCGGAGGGGGACGTGCCCGCGCCCGTGCCGCCGGTGGCGGAGGGGGACGTGCCCGCGCCCGTGCCGCCGGTGGCGGAGGGGGACGTGCCCGCGCCCGTGCCTGGTCCGGTGGACGAGGAGCCGGGCGAGGTCGCCCCCGCTCCGGTGCCGCCGGTCGATGAGGTGCCGCGGGAGGCCGCGCCCGCGCCCGGGAAGTAAGCAGCAGCGCCGCCCCCGGACTTACCCGCCGCTCCCGCCCCCGCCCCCGCCTGTCGCCGCCGGGAGGCTTTCGGCGCCCAGCGCCCGGTTGATGCCCGCCGCCCAGCTGCGGCCGGCGGTGCTCAGCCGGGGGCGGGGGACGAGCGGCACGATGTGGCTGTTGAACTGCACCAGCATCAGCTCGTCGCCGGTCCGCACCGGGCCGTCCCCGTGCGCGACCCGGGGCCAGCACAGCGCCTCGCCGGGCGCGAGCGCGGTGAGGGACGGCCCGTGGTCCTCCTGCGCCGTCCGGGGGCGGGGCAGCGGGCCCTCGGACGTGAGCCGGTAGCGGCCGGGGCCCGGTAGGCCAGGGCCGAGCCCGGCGGCGCGCCGTGCGTGCACCAGGATCTGGCTGAGCGCGGGGAGTTCGCCGTGGACCGTGCGCGACGCGGGCAGCCCGGGGAGCAGCTGGGCCAGGATGTGCAGCCCGAGGACGGGCAGCAGTCCCGCGGCCCCTTCTGCGGCGTGGGTGAGGGAGACCGCCGTGTGGAAGCGGGGGTTGATCCCGACGGCGAGGACCCGGCTGCCCTCGGTGACCAGGTCGAGTCCGAACACGCCCCGGTAGCCGCGCGTCCGCAGCACCTCGCCCACCCGGTACGCGGCCTCGCGCGCCGCCGCGTGCACGCGGGGCGGCAGGTCGGCCGGGCCGGCCAGCTGACTGCCGCACGGGGTGCCGCGGTGCGGGGTCAGTTCGGGCAGGCCCACCAGCTGGTGGCAGACGGCGGAGACCACGGTGCGGTCGCCGCCGGCGCAGCCGGTGATGGTGAGCGGCAGTCCGGCGACGTGCCGGCTGAGCCGCAGTTCGTGGCCTTCCCAGACACACAGGGCGCGGCTCAGTTCGGGGCGGCTGGCGACGCGGACGGTGCCGCGGCCCAGCAGGTGGTTCTCGCGGCGCTGGAGGACGGCCCGGGGCCAGCCGGCGGGCCAGTACGCGGCGGAGCCGAGGCGGCCGGTCGCGGGGACGATGACGTGTTCGGGGACGGGGACCCCGGCCTCGGCGAGCAGCGGCAGGACATCGATCTTGTCGTCGGCGGCGGCGGTGACGGCGGGCTCGGGGACCAGCAGCCGGTAGCCGTGGGCGCGGGCCCAGGCGCGGGCGTGGTCGGCGGCCGGGGTGCCGGGTCCGGGGGCGAACGCGACGGCCACCCGGCGGGGGTCGGGGTCCGGCGGCGGGCCCGGGTGCCGGGGCGGAGGCGGCCCGGGAGGCTCGTGCCGTATCCGGCGCCATCGCGCGTCGGCGGTCAGGGCGTGGCTGAGGAGGGGGGAAGGGTCCAGCCACACCGCCTCGTCGACCAGTTCCGCCAGCAGCGCGAGCCCGGCGCCGGCCGGTACTCCCTCCAGCACGGCCTCTCGCATCGCGGCCCACCGCCTCCCGACGTCCTCGTCCGTCCGTCCGTTCGCCTGCCCGCCCGGCCCGGGGCCGAGCCGGACGACTGTAGGCACCGCGCCGCCCGCCGGCCGTGGCCGTCCGGGAACTTCCTCGCGCAAACACCCCGTTCGGGTGAGACCGGCCCGCGCTCGTCCGAACACCGTTACGGATGCCCGGGCGGCGGGGGTTCAACGCCCGCCGGGCGCGGGAGCGCCCACCGACCGGTGCGGACCGGCGGGGGCCGGCCGGGGCCGCGGTCGTGCGTCCCCCGTCGCGGCCCGGTCGCGGTGCGTGACCGTGGGCCGATCTTCTCGTTCTTTTCCGGGCGTCGTGCTAGCCTCGGAATCAGTTGCAGTTGTGGTTCCCAAGCGTGAAATGCTCCTGTCGCTGTCCGGGGTCATTCGGTTCCGGACCGGTAGGGGCTTTTTGTTTTCCGGTTTTCCTCCGGTGGGGCAATCATCGCGGCGACACGGGGTCGGCAGGGTGCCGGCTCCGGTACTGCCCCGAAGGAGATATGACATGGCCAGTGGCACTGTGAAGTGGTTCAACTCGGAAAAGGGCTTCGGCTTCATCGAGCAGGAGGGTGGCGGCCCCGACGTCTTCGCCCACTACTCGAACATCGCCACCCAGGGCTTCCGTGAGCTTCAGGAAGGCCAGAAGGTGACGTTCGACGTCGTGCAGGGCCAGAAGGGCCCGCAGGCGGAGAACATCGTCCCCGCCTGATCGCGGACGTTTGCGCGCGCGATGACGCGTGCACAGGGCCGGTCCCCCATCCTCGGATGGGGGACCGGCCCTTCGTCGTGCTGTATGCCGTGCGCCGCCTGCCGTCGGCCGCGTGGCCAGGTGCCCCGGGCGCGCGGTCTGTGCTCAGGCGCTGGCGGCCCGGGCGGCCGGCGGGGCCAGGTGGCGGAGGAGTTCGGCGGGGGTGAAGGCGTGCTCGACGACCATGGCCGCCGCCCCGTACACCCCGGCGCGCTCACCGGCCGCCGACTGGACGATGCGCAGGTCCTGGGTGGCCAGCGGCAGTGACCGCTGGTAGACGACCTCGCGGATGCCCGCCACCAGGTGTTCGCCGGCCTGCGAGAGCGCTCCGCCGATGACGATCCCGGACGGGTTGAACAGGCTCACGGCGGTGGCGAGCACCTCGCCGATCTGCCGACCGGCCTGCCGGATGAGCTTGAGGGTGGTCACCGAGCCGTTTCTGGCCTGGGCCACCACGTCCGCGCTGTTCTGCGCGGGCATGCCCAGTTCGGTGAGGCGTGCGGCCAGGGCGGCGCCGCTGGCCAGGGCTTCCAGGCAGCCGGTGTTGCCGCACCGGCACGGTACGTCGGTCTCGTTCGGCAGCTGGACGTGGCCCATGTCGCCGGCCACGCCCTGGGAGCCGCGGTGGAGCCGGCCGTCGGCGATGAGGCCGCTGCCGATGCCGGTGGCGATCTTGACGTAGATCATGTGCTGCCACTCGGGCCACTGGGAGCGGTGTTCGCCGAGCGCCATGAGGTTGACGTCGTTGTCGACCAGGACGCTGGTGCCGAGGAGTTGCTGGACGTAGCCGGGGACGTCGAAGCCGTCCCAGCCGGGCATGATCGGCGGGTTGGTGGGCTTGCCGGAGGCGTGCTCGACCGGCCCGGGCAGCCCGATGCCGATGCCGAGCAGGTCGGTGCGGTCCCGTCCGGCGGTGTGCAGCAGGGCCTCGCCGTGCTCGCTGACCTGCTTGAGGACGGTCTCGGGCCCGGCGGCGATCTCCAGCGCCAGGTCCTCCTCGGCCAGCACGGTGCCGGACAGGTCGGTGACGGCGGCCTTGGCGTGGGTGGCTCCGACGTCGGCGGCCAGGACGACCCGCGCGGCCGGGTTGAAGGCGAAGGCGGAGGGGGGCCGGCCGCCGGTGGAGCGGGCGTTGTCGGTCCGGTGGAGCAGCCCGGAGGCGAGCAGGGTGTCGACGCGTTCGGCGACGGTGGAGCGTCCCATGCCGGTTTCCGCGACCAGTTCGGCCCGGGTGCGCGGGCGGCCGTCCCGCATCAGCCGCAGCAGCGCGGCCGCACCGGCCGCCTGCCCGGCCGAGGGCAGGCCGTCCTCCGCCTCCGTCATGGTGAGCCCCGCCCTTCTGTCGATTGCGGACCGTAAGCGCATGATTCACGATACAACGCAGGGGCCTTACGTCATGTACCACCCGATCTTCCCGCACAAACTGCTGCACTTTCTATTGACGCCCGGCAAAAGCCTCTTTACGTTGACGGCCATGACAGGCCCACCGAAGGCGTCCGGCCCGTCCCCGGCACAGGAACCGGCCACGGACGCAGCCGAACCGCTGCTCGCGATGCACGGCATCGTCAAGCACTTCCCGGGCGTTCGCGCCCTCGACGGCATCGACCTGGACGTCCTCCCCGGCGAGGTGCACTGCCTCCTCGGCCAGAACGGCGCCGGCAAGTCCACGCTCATCAAGGTGCTGGCCGGCGCGCACCAGCCGGACGACGGCCGCATCCTGTGGCAGGGCGAGGAGGTCCGCTTCCCGCGTCCGCAGGCGGCGCTGGAGCGCGGCATCGCGACGATCTACCAGGAACTCGACCTGGTGGACGGTCTGTCGGTGGCCGAGAACATCTACCTGGGCCACGAGCGCGCCGCCTTCGGCTTCACCTCGCGCCGGGAGATCACCACGGCCACCGCCGAACTCCTCAAGCGCCTGGGTCACCCGGAGATGTCGCCGTCCACCGAGGTCGGCGCGCTCTCGGCGGCCGGGAAGCAGATCGTCTCGATGGCCAGGGCCCTGTCGCACGACGCCCGGCTCATCATCATGGACGAGCCGTCCGCCGTCCTGGACCAGGAGGAGGTCGGCCGGCTCTTCACCGTCGTCGCCGACCTCGCCGCCCAGGGCATCGCGATCATCTACATCTCGCACCGCCTGGAGGAGATCCGGCGGATCGGCGACCGGATCACCGTGCTCAAGGACGGCCGCACCGTCGCCACCGGGCTCCCGGCGGCCGACACCCCGACCTCGGAGATCATCCGGCTGATGACGGGGCGCTCCATCGAGTACGTCTTCCCCGAGCGTCCCGGGGTGGCGGAGGCGGAGCAGCCGGTGCTCGAGGTGGAGAACCTCTCGCGGCCCGGCGAGTTCTCGGATGTGTCCTTCACGGTGCGGCCCGGGGAGATCCTGGGCCTGGCCGGTCTGGTCGGCTCGGGCCGCTCCGAGATCCTGGAGACCGTCTACGGCGCCCGCAGGGCCGCGACCGGCACGGTCCGGGTCGGCGGCGAGAAGATACGCGCGGGCCGGGTCGGCTCCGCGATGGCCGCCGGGATCGGGTTCTGCCCCGAGGAGCGCAAGAGCCAGGCGCTGATCCTCTCGGACGCCGTCTACCGCAACATCACGCTCGCCTCCCTCGCCCGCTTCCAGCGGGCCGGGTTCCTGAACAGCGGCGGCGAACAGGAAGCCGCCGCCGAGCACACCGAGGCGCTGGACGTCCGCCCGGCCGGGGTGACCCGCCCGGTGGGCACGCTGTCCGGCGGCAATCAGCAGAAGGTGGTGCTCGCCCGCTGGCTGCTGCGCGGCTGCCGCGTGCTGCTGCTGGACGAGCCCAGCCGGGGCGTGGACGTCGGCGCCCGCTCCGAGATCTACGCCCTCATCCGCGAACTGTCGGCGCAGGGCATCGCCGTGGTGGTCGTCTCCAGCGAGATCGAAGAGGTCATCGGACTCTCCGACCGGGTGCTGGTGATCGCCGACGGGCGGATCGTCGCCGAGGCGGCGGCCGATGACATCGACGAGCACCGCGTGCTCGACCTCGTAATGGAAGGTGATGCGGCGTGACCGCGCAGACCCACGCCCAGCAGGCGCCGGACGGCACCGCACCCGAGGCCCCGCCCAGCGGCAGTGGCCGGAACCGGATCGGCGCTCTGCTGAGCAGCCCCGCCGGACGCAATCTCGGCCTGGTCGTCGCCCTGCTGGTGCTGTGTGTGATCGGCCTGGCGACGGTCGGCGACCGGTTCGGCTCCTTCGACAACATGATGACGATCCTGCGGGCGGCTTCGATCATCGGTGTGATCAGCGTCGGCATGACGTTCGTCATCACCGGCGGCGGCATCGACCTGTCGGTGGGTGCCCTGGTGGGGCTGGCCTCGGTCTGGGCCTCGACGCTCGCCACCCAGCAGATGGCGGCCGACTTCCACTGGATCGTGATCGTGACCACCGCGCTGCTGGTGGGCGCCGGTGCCGGTCTCGTCAACGGCTTGCTGATCGCGTACGGGAAGATGGCGCCGTTCATCGTCACGCTCGCGATGATGGCCGCGGCGCGCGGTCTGGCGGAGCTGATCTCGGACAAGAAGACCCAGGTGGTCACCGAGCGCGGCCTGATCGACTTCTTCGGCGGCAAGGTGCTGGGCGTCCCGGTGCTCGTCATCATCTTCGCGCTGGTGGCGCTGGGCGGCTGGGTGCTGCTCAACCGCACCACCT
The DNA here is from genome assembly GCF_042731495.1 of Streptomyces sp. NPDC059853. NCBI lineage: Bacteria > Bacillati > Actinomycetota > Actinomycetes > Kitasatosporales > Streptomycetaceae > Streptomyces > Streptomyces sp. NPDC059853. Next base: position 8,111 of record NZ_JBHWJL010000068.1, on the reverse strand, counting down.
TCGGGCGCCGCACCCTCGCGGTCGGCGGCAACCCGGAGGCCGCCCGGCTGGCCGGCATCGACGTCCGGCGCCACACCACCATCCTCTACGTCCTGCTCGGTCTGGCCTGCGGTCTGGCCGCGGTGATGATCCTGGCGCGTACGACGGCCGGTACCTCGACCCATGGCGGGCTGTACGAACTCGACGCCATCGCCGCCGTGGTGATCGGTGGCACGCTGCTCAGCGGCGGACGGGGCACAGTCGTCGGCACCGTGTTCGGGGTGCTGATCTTCGTGACGCTGACCAATGTGTTCGTCCTCAACAACCTTGACACCTCGACCCAGATGGTCGCCAAGGGCGCGATCATCGTCGTCGCCGTGCTGCTCCAGCAGCGGATGGCCTCCCGGGGCAGTACCCCTTAGCGACGCGGTTCCCTTCGCACCACCGGCACGACGCGCACCACCCGCTTTCTCTTCTCCTTATCTCTCTCTCGCTCGGAGACAGTCATGTCCATGCCCAGAAAAGCCGCTCTGGCCTGTGCCACCCTCGCCGCCGCCGGCCTGCTGGCCTCCTGCACCAGCAACTCCGCGGAGACCAGCGACGGCGACCGTTCGACCACCGTCAGCTCGAACGACGACCCCGGCGAGAACGTCGTCATCGGCTTCTCGGGGCCGCAGGCCGACCACGGCTGGCTGGCCGCCATCAACACCTTCGCCGAAGAGGCCGCCGCCGAGTACGACGACGTCGAACTGCGGGTCGCCGAGGGCACCAACGACCCCAGCGCCCAGATCAGCCACATCGAGACGTTCATCAACGACAAGGTGGACGCCATCGTCCTGCTGCCCACCGACGGTGCCGCCTTGACCGAGGTGGCCACCCAGGCGATGGAGGCCGGCATCCCGGTCGTCAACGTGGACCGCGAGTTCTCCGACGAGGCCGCCGCGCGTCTCACCCTCCTCGGCGACAACTACGGCATGGGTGTCTCCGCCGGCGAGTACGCCTGCGGACTCATCGCCGAACACAACCTGGGCAACGACGCCGTCATCGCCGAGATCGCCGGCATCGACTCGCTCCCGCTCACCCAGGAACGCTCCCAGGGCTTCGCCGACGCCCTCGCCCACTGCGGCCAGGACGTCGACAACCGCGTCGCCGCCGAGTTCACCGTCGATTCGGGGGAGCGCGCCGCCTCCAACCTGCTCCAGGCGGCGCCCGAGATCGACATCATCTGGAACCACGACGACGACCAGGGCATCGGCGTCAAGGCCGCCTTCGACAACGCCGAACGCGACGAGTTCTTCTTCATCGGCGGCGCCGGCTCCGCCAACGCCATGCGCTGGATCGAGGCCGGCGAGATGGAGGCCACCGTCATCTACCCGGCCACCCAGGCCGGTGACGGCATCAAGCTCGCCCGGCTCATCGCCCAGAACCGCGGCCTGTCCGACCTCGTCCAGATCGAAGTCCCGCGCCGCATCGTGCTCGACGCCCCTGTCGTGACGGCCGACAACCTCGACCAGTACACCCCGATGGGTTTCGAGTCCTAAGGAAGGCCAGCCTTCATGAGCTCTCTCAGCAGCACGCCAACGCCACCACCGGCCCGGGGCGATGACCCCCGGGGCGCGGAACGGAGCGACATCGGCATCGGCATGATCGGTTACGGCTTCATGGGAGCGGCCCACTCCCAGGGCTGGCGCAACGCCCGCAGCTTCTTCGACCCCCCGCTGCGTCCGCGTTTCGCCGCCCTCGGAGGCCGTAACCGGGACGCCGCCGGCCATCTCGCCGACCGGTTCGACTGGCCCGTCGTGGAGACGGACTGGCGCGCGCTCATCGCCCGCGACGACGTCGGCATCGTCGACATCTGTACGCCGGGCGACACCCACGCGGAGATCGCGATCGCCGCGCTGGAAGCGGGCAAGCACGTGCTGTGCGAGAAACCGCTCGCCAACTCGGTCGCCGAGGCCGAGGCGATGGTGGCGGCGGCGGAGACGGCCCGCGAACGCGGGATCCGGTCGATGCTGGGCTTCACCTACCGGCGGGTCCCCGCCCTCACCCTGGCCCGCCGGCTGGTCGCCGAGGGCCGGATCGGCGAACTCCGGCACGTCCGCGCCCGCTACCTCCAGGACTGGCTGGGCGACCCCGCCGCCCCGTACACCTGGCGGATGTCGCGCGAGCGCGCCGGCTCGGGCGCGCTGGGCGACATCGGGGCGCACGCCGTGGACATCACCCAGTACGTCGCGGGTGAGTGGATCACCGGGGTCTCGGGCCTCACCGAGACCTTCGTGCGCGAGCGCCCGCTGGCCGACGGCAGCGGCGGCACCGGGCAGGTGACCGTGGACGACGCGGCCGTCTTCACCGGGCGGCTGGCCGGCGGCGCGCTGGCGTCGTTCGAGGCGACCCGGTACGCCACGGGCCGCAAGAACGCGCTGCGGCTCGAACTCAACGGCACCCGCGGCAGCCTGGCGTTCGACCTGGAGGACCTCAACGTCCTGCACTTCCACGACGCGACCGCCGACACCGCCACCCAGGGGTTCACCCGCATCCTCGTCACCGAGGCGGAACACCCCTACCTCGACGCCTGGTGGCCGCCGGGGCACGGGCTCGGCTACGAGCACGCCTTCGCCCACCAGTCCGTCGACCTGCTGACCGCCATCGCCGAGGGCACCGACCCGGAGCCGTCGTTCGCCGACGGGCTGCGGGTGCAGCGGCTGCTCGCGGCGGTGGAGGAGAGCGCCGCCGCGAACGGCGTCTGGACCGCCGTTCCCCTCACCTGACGCTCTCACCCCCGTCCCCCCAACGCTCCGCACCACCTGATCCCCGCAGGCCACCCCCCAACCCACAGGAGCCGTCATGTGTTACGGATACGACGGAGACAGAACACTCACCGAATCCCTCGCCGCCCGCGGCCTCGGCCGCCGCCGCCTGCTGCGCGGCGCGGCCGTCGCCCTCGGCGCCGGCGCGCTGGCGGCCGGCGGGGCGGCGAGCGCCCTGGCGGCGCAGCCCGGCGCCGCGCCCGCGCAGGCCGCCCCCGGGCTCGGGCTCGGCCACGGGAACGGCCGCAAGCCGCTGGTGCCGCCCGGCAAGATCAGCATCCAGCTGTACACGCTGCGCGACGCGCTCGGCGGCGAGCCCGGGTACGACGCGACGCTGCGCGAGCTGTCCCGCATCGGGTACAACAAGGTCGAGCAGGCGCTGGGTTACTACGGCCGCAGCGCCCGCGAGCTGCGCCGCTTCTACGACCGGCTGGGCATCCGGGCGACCTCCAGCCACGACGGCATCAGCGAGACCGACGAGGCGCTGCGCACCAAGATCGACAACGCCAGGACGCTGGGCCAGAAGTACATGAACGTCCCGTACCTGGCCTCCGGCAACGCCGCGGACTGGCAGCGCTGGGCCGAGCGGATGAACGTCGAGGCGCGCGTCGCCTGCCGGGCCGGGATCCGCTACGGGTACCACAACCACGCCCACGAGTTCACGACCGACCTGGGCCGCGGCCGTACCCCCTGGGACATCCTCTCCGCCGAACTCGACCCGCGCTACGTCCACCTGGAGATCGACCTCTACTGGACGGTGACCGCCGCGATCGAGCTGGGCGAGAGCGACCCGGAGGGCTTCTCGCTGGATGTGATCCGGGCCGCCCCGCAGAGCGTGCTCCAGTTCCATGTGAAGGACCGCAGCGCCACGGACGGGGACACCTCCGACCTGGGCACCGGGATCATCGACTTCCCGCGGATCTTCCAGGCCCACCAGGTCAAGGAGTACATCGTGGAGAACGACCGCCCCGATGTGACCCCGATCGAGACCGCCCGCGTCGGCTACCGCTACCTGCGTCGCTGAGGGCCGTCCCACTGTGCCCCCGGCGGCGGTTGGACGACCGCCGCCGGGTGAGCCCTGCTGCCGTCCGCCGGCACGGACGGCGGCGCCGTGCTCGAACCGCCGGTCAAACCCGCAATGAGACGCACCTAATGGGGAAGCAATGCGAAGAAAAAAGACCCTGACCGCCTGGGTGGCGGCGATGGCGGCCGCTGTGATCAGCCTACCCGCCGTGGCAGTCGCCCATGACGGGCATCCGCACCCGGACCCCACGCCCCCCAACCCCACCTCCGAGTTCCAGAAGGTCACCCTCAACGACACCCCCGGCGAGCCGATCGACCTGGCGGTGCTCCCGGACGGCCGGGTGCTGCACACCACCCGCGACGGGCAGGTGTGGCTCAACAACCCGCGCAACGGCCTGAACACGCTGGCCGGCCAGCTCGATGTGTACACGCACGACGAGGAGGGGCTGCAGAGCGTCGCCGTCGACCCCGGCTTCAACGGCGTCACCAACCGCTGGGTGTACCTCTTCTACGCACCCCCGCTGGACACCCCCGTCGACGACCCGGCCACCCCGGACGTCAACGAGGGCGACGCGCCGATCACCGGCAGCCCCGAGGACTTCGCCCCGTTCGAGGGCGTCAGCCGGCTCTCCCGGTTCCAGCTGCGCGGCAACACCCTGGACCTGAGCACCGAGCAGCAGATCATCGAGGTGGAGGCCGACCGGGGCATCTGCTGCCACGTGGGCGGTGACATCGTCTTCGACCGGGCCGGCAACCTGCTGCTGTCCACCGGTGACGACTCCAACCCGTTCGACTCCGGCGGCTACACCCCGATCGACGAGCGGGCCGACCGCAACCCGGCGTACGACGCGCAGCGCACCTCCGCCAACACCAACGACCTGCGCGGCAAGGTGCTGCGGATCAAGGTCAACCGGGACGGCTCGTACTCCATCCCGCGCGGCAACCTGTTCCCGCCCGGTACGGAGAACGCCCGGCCCGAGATCTACCTGATGGGGCTGCGCAACCCGTTCCGGATGGAGATCGACCCGCGGGACGACACCCTGTACGTCGCGGACTACTCGCCGGACGCCCGTACCGACAACCCGCAGCGCGGCCCGGCCGGCACCGGCAAGTGGTTCGCGGCGCGCAAGGCGGGCAACCACGGCTGGCCGTACTGCGTGTCGCCCGATATGCCGTACGTGGAGTACGACTTCGAGACCCGCGTCTCGGGCGAGCCGTTCGACTGCGCGGCGCCGGTGAACGACTCGTGGCGCAACACCGGGCTGCGCGAGCTGCCGCCGGTGGAGCCGGCGCAGATGCTGTACGGCTACGAGGAGTCGGCCGAGTTCCCGGAGCTGGGCACCGGCGGTATCGGCCCGATGGCCGGTCCGGTGTACGAGTACAACTGGCTGATCGACAAGCTGCCGGGTTCGCGGGCCTGGCCGAAGGAGTACGCGGGCAAGCCGCTGTTCTTCGAGTTCACCCGGGACCGGATCTGGGGTCTGTCCCTGGACCGGCAGGCGCAGATCAGCCAGGTGCAGGACGTACTGCCGGGGATGGACTTCTCGTCGCTGATGGACATGGAGTTCGGTCCCGACGGCGCGCTGTACGTCCTGGAGTACGGCAAGGGCTTCTTCGCGCAGAACCCGGAGGCGCAGCTGGCGCGGATCGACTACATCGGCAAGAACGGCAACCACTCGCCGGTGCCGGTGGCCTCGGCCGACGTGACCAGCGGGCACGCGCCGCTGACGGTGAACTTCTCCAGCGAGGGGACCTCCGACCCGGACGGGGACCGGCTGCTGTACGCCTGGGACTTCAACTCGGACGGCAAGATCGACTCGCGGCAGAAGAACCCGACGTTCACCTACAAGAAGGACGGGGTCTACACGGCCTCGCTGCGGGTGACGGACGTCGGCGGGCGGGACCGGGGACGGTCGGCGAACGCCGAGGTGCAGATCGTGATCGGCAACGACGCGCCCGAGGTGCGGTTCATCAAGCCGGTCACCGGTGGTGAGTTCTCCTTCGGCGATCTGATCGAGTTCGAGGTGGAGGTCACCGACGACCAGCCCGTGGACTGCGCGCGGGTCACGGTCACCTACATCCTCGGCCACGACGACCACGGTCACCCGATGACGACGGCGCGCGGCTGCTCGGGCACCATCCGCACGGGTACCGACGACTCGCACGACCCGGAGCACGACAACCTGCTGGGCGTGTTCGTGGCCAGCTACACCGACCCGGGCGTGGACGGGCTGCCCCCGCTCACCGGCACGGCCGAGGTCACGCTCAATCCGATCCATCACTGATCTGTCCGCCTGTGTCATGACTGATTGGGAATGACATCGGGGATTGATCAGGACTGAACGGGATTGACCGGGTGGCCCCGGCCCAGGGACGACGGGCCGGGGCCACCCGCAGAACCACTGACCAGGAGGTCTGCTCATGTCACCGCGGACACCACGCATCGGCGCGTGGTTCATCGGCGCCCGGGGATCGGTGGCGACCACCGCCACCGTCGGAACCCTCGCGCTGCGCGCCGGGCTCGCCCCACCGGACGGCTGTGTGACGGAACTGCCACCGGTCGCGGCGGCCGGGCTGCCCGCCCTCACCGGCATCGTCACCGGCGGCCACGAAGTCGGCGAGGGCTCGCTGCCCAAGCGCGCCGAGGAACTCGCGGCGGGCGGCGTCTTCCCCGTCGCCCTGGCCCGCGCGCTGTGCGCCGAACTCGCGGAGGCGGACGCCCGGATCCGCCCCGGCACCGCGCCCGGCGGCGAGACCCAGCGGGCGGCGGCGCGCCGTATCGCGGACGACCTGACGGCGTTCCGGGACCGGCACGGCCTGGACGAGGTGGTCGTGGTCGATGTCTCCAGCACCGAGCCGCCGGCCGCCGACACCCCCGAACTCACCTCGCTCGACCGGCTGGAGGAGGCCCTGGACCGGGGCGAGTCCCCGCTGCCGGTCAGCTCGCTGTACGCGTACGCCGCGTTCCGGGCCGGCTGCCCCGTGGTGGCCTTCACCCCCAGCCCGGGGCCGGGGCTCCCGGCCGTCGCCGAACTCGCCCTGCGCGAGGGCCTGCCGTGGGCGGGCTCGGACGGCAAGACCGGCGAGACGCTGCTGAAGTCGGCGCTGGCCCCGATGTTCGCCCACCGGGCGCTGGCCGTCCGCTCCTGGGCGTCGGTCAACCTGCTGGGCGGCGGCGACGGCCGCACCCTGGCCGACCCGGCGGCGGCCGAGAGCAAGCTGCGCACCAAGGGCCAGGGCCTGGAGACGATCCTGGGCCACCCGGTCGACGGCCCGATGCACATCGACTACGTCGCCGACCTCGGCGACTGGAAGACCGCCTGGGACCACGTCTCCTTCGAGGGCTTCCTCGGCACCCGCATGTCGCTCCAGTTCACCTGGAACGGCTGCGACTCGGCGCTCGCCGCCCCGCTCGTCCTCGACCTGGTCCGGCTCACGGCGCGGGCCAGGCAGGCGGGCCGGTCCGGGCCGCTGGCCCCGCTCGGGTTCTTCTTCAAGGACCCGGCCGGCACCGGGGAGCACGACCTCGGCGAGCAGTGGCGCGCGCTGCTCGACTGGTGCGCGGAACTCGGCGCCGAGGCCGCCGAGGCCGCCGGGGGCACCGGCGACGGGCACCGGGACGGGGACGGCTCCGGGGCCGGGGCGTGAGGCCGCGCGACGCCGCCGAACTCGTCCGGCTGCCGGCCGCGCTGACCGCCCCCGGCGACAGCCTGGCGGGCGCGGCGGCGGCCGGCTGGCCGTACGGCGGACGCACCTGGGCGGCCCCGGCCGCCTCGGTGTGCCTGTATCTGGCGGGCATGGCGCTCAACGACTTCGCGGACAGCGACCTGGACGCCTTCGAGCGGCCCGAACGCCCGGTTCCCTCCGGGCGGGTGGCGCCGTTCCAGGCGCTGGGCGCGGCGGTGGCGCTGAGCGGCGCCGGTCTGGGCCTGGCGGCGGTGGCCGGTGGCGGCCGGGCGCTGCGGGTGGCCGTGCCGCTGACGGCGGCGGTGTGGAGTTACGACCTGTGGGCCCAGCGCACGGCGGCGGGCCCGGCGGTGATGGCGCTGGCGCGCGGCCTGGACGTGCTGCTGGGCGCGGGCGGCGACACCCGCCGCGCGGCGCTCCCGGCGCTCGCGGTCGCCGCGCACACGGCGGGCGTGACCACGCTCAGCCGGGGCGAGGTGTCCGGCACCACCGCTCGCGCCGCCGCCGCGGCCCTGACCGGCACGGCGACCGCGGCGGCCACGGCGGCGGCGCTGGCCGCCACCCGCGCGGGCACGGCGGCCGGGGCCCGGCCCCGTACCGCGGCCGCACCCCGTA
>NZ_JBHWJL010000067.1:0-20935 GCF_042731495.1 Streptomyces sp. NPDC059853 | reverse complement strand
GATCATCGGCGCCCGGACGCTGACCGAGGTGCAGGCGGAGGCCGCCATGGGCGCCGCGCTGCACGCCGACCGTGAGGTCGGCCGGCTGACCCGGGAGCTGGAGCGGGCCCAGGAGCGGGCGAGCGAGCTGCGCTCGGAGGCGGAGAAGCTGACCGGGCGCGCGGCGCGCGAGCGCGGTGAGGACCCGGCCGAGGCGATCGCGGCGGCGGCCGCCGCCCAGGCGGCGGCGGAGGCCGAGCGCGAGGCGAAGCGGGAGGCGCGGCGCGCGGAACGGGCCGCGAAGGCGGCCGAGGAGGAGCGGGAGCGCGCCGAGCGCGGCGACCGCCGGGACGACCGGCGCCCGTACCACCGCGACCAGCGGGACCGGCGCGACGACCGGGGCGGGTTCCGGCGGGACGACCGGGACCGCCGGGACGATCGCCGTGACGACCGCCGGGGCGGTTTCCGCCGCGACGACCGGGACCACCGGGACCGCAGGGACGACCGCGGCGGGTTCCGCCGGGACGACCGCCGCCCGTACCAGGGCCGCCGTGACGACCGGCGGGACGACCGCGGCGGGTTCCGCCGTGACGACCGCCGCGACGACCGGCGCGGCACCGGCACCGGCAGCAGCAGCGGCGGCGGGTACCGCGACGACAGCAAGCCCCGCTGGAAGCGCGGCAGCTGACACCGACCGACCCCGTGGGGCCCGGCTCACCGCGAGCCGGGCCCCACGGGCCTTCCCGGGCGGCGGCGCGGCACGGGCGGTCCCGGATTCCGGCCGACGCCGGCCCTCGGATCACCCACCGCGCCACCCCCGGGCGGGGCGGTGCGACTATGCTGCTCCTGCGGGCCGTTAGCTCAATTGGCAGAGCAGAGGACTTTTAATCCTTTGGTTGTGGGTTCGAGTCCCACACGGCCTACCACCGTTCCACCTCCGTTGATCGACTCGCCGCCCGGCGCCGGTCGCGGCAGATTGGATGTGTGTATCCCACCCCACGGCAGCCTGCGCGCGGCCTGCGGTACGTACGGCTCGTTCCCGCCGTACTGATCGTCGCCGGGATGGCGCTCAGCGTGGTGACGCCGCCGCATCTCACCTTCACACCGCTGTTCGTGGCGCCGCCGGTGCTGGCAGCGCCCGTGATGACCCTCCGCGGCACGGTGTACACCGGGCTGGCGGCGCTGCTGGCCGCCGCGCTGCTGGCGTTCACCGGGCGCACCGCGCTCACCGGGCAGGAGATCGTCAACTTTCTGACGGTGCTGACCGTGTCCGGCCTCGCGCTGCTGATCAACCGCATCGTCGCCCAGCGCGACCAGTGGGTGGCGTCCGCGCGCGGGGTGGCCGAGATCGTCCAGCGGGCCGTGGTGCCCGAGCCGCCGAACCATGCCGGGTCGCTGCTGGTGGCCGCCCGGTACCGGGCGGCACAGCGCGACACCCTGATCGGCGGCGATCTGTACGCGGTGCGCGACACCCCGTACGGGGTGCGGCTGCTGGTGGGCGATGTGCGCGGCAAGGGGCTCGGGGCGACCGAGATGGTGTCGGTGATCCTCGGAACGTTCCGGGAGGCGGCCGAGTACGAGGAGGAGCTGGGCACGCTGTGCACCCGGCTCCAGGCGGCCGTGGAGCGGGAGAAGCGGACCCGGGGGGCGATCGACCCGCAGGAGGAGTTCGCCACCGCCGTGGTGGTGGAGGTGCCGCGGGCGCCGCCGCACGAGCTGCGGCTGATCAATCTCGGGCACCCGCCGCCGCTGCTGCTGCCCGGGGACGCCCCGGCGCGGTATCTGGAGGTGTCGGACCCGCAGCTGCCGCTGGGGCTGATGGAACTGTCCGACTGGACGGGCTGCCCGCAGACGTTCCCGTTCCCGCCCGGTGCGCAGTTGCTGCTGTACACGGACGGGGTGAGCGAGGCGCGGGACGGGCGCGGGGTCTTCTTCGATCCGGCGCTGGCGCTGGACGAGAGGGAGTTCCGCGACCCGCAGGAACTGCTCGACCGGCTGGTCTCCGATGTGCTGCGGTACACCGGCGGCCGGCTGAACGACGACATGGCCCTGCTCGCCGTGTCCCGGGCGACCGCCGGAAACCCGGGCGGCACACCCCGTTGATGTGGCGCATATCACTCGTACAATCGGGTGACGGGGTGTCAGCGGGTCGGGGGAAGGGCGGGGTTGTGGCGATGACGACCACGGTCGGGCGGATCCGGGTGCGTGAGGCCGGTGCCGGTGGGGGCGGCACCGGTCCGCTGTCCTCATGGCTGACGGCGGACCCCGAGCTGGAAGGGCTGGCCATCCGCCGGGAGGCCGCCGCAGGGCCCCCGGCCGGGAACGCGATGGGGCTCGGCGAGGACCTGCTCCTCGACGTGGCCACCGGTCTGACGGTCGCCGCGCTGGAGGCGGCGCTCCTCCAGCTGCTGCGCTCGGTCTACAACCAGCTGCGCAACCGCCGGCGGGCCGGGGTGACGGTGACCGTCGAGGTGGGCGGCGACTGCACGCTGACCCTGGAGTCGGAGCGGCAGTACACGCGGGGTGAGCTGACCGAGATGGCGCGGAGGGCGGCGGCCGCGATCGACCCCGAGTGACGCGGCGGTGATCCACCAACCGCGCGCCCGCCGGTCGCGGGTGCTGCTGATCGGGGTGTCCGAGTACGACAAGGGCACCGGCTATCCGTCGCTGCCCTCGGTCCGGGCGAACATCGAGCAGCTGTACGACGTGCTGGTGCACGACGCGTACGGCCGGTTCACCCCGGAGGTGGTGCGGACGCTCCGCTCACCCGACCGCGAGACGATGGTCAGGGAGGCCGCCCGGGCCGCCGGGGAGGCGGAGGACCTCCTGCTGTGCTACTTCAGCGGGCACGGCGCTCTGCACACGAGCGAACGCGCGCAGGGCCCCGGCCGGCTGCACCTGCTGCCCCGCGCGGGCAGCGGGGCCGGGGCGGGGGCCGGGGCCGGGGCGTACGGCCTCGGCTACGCGGAGCTGCGGGACCTGCTGTGCGCGGGCCGCGCCGAGCGCGTCGTGCTCGTCCTGGACTGCTGCTACTCGGGCAACGCGCTCATGGAACCGCTGCCGGAGGACCGGGCGTTCGCGCTGCTCACCTCCTCCCGCCGGTTCCACGGCCAGAGCGCGGGCGACGGCAGCGGCCCCCCCGTTCACCGCCGCCCTGCTGGAGGTGCTGCGCACCGGCGGCGAGAGGGAGGACGAGCGCGGCCCGGTCACGGTCGAGGCGCTGGCCGAGCCGCTGCGCCGGCGGGCCGAGCGGGACGCGGAGCGGGCGCGGGGCGAGGCGGACAGCGATCCCGACGACTGGCATCCGGAGCTGCACACCGCCAATGAGATCGGCAACACCGTGCTCTCCCAGGCCGTCCGTCTGCCGCGCACCTCCCGCGCCCGGCGGCTGGCCCGGGCGGTGCAGGCCCGGCGGGAGCGGCTGTGGGCCCGCGCCAGAGCCCGCCCGGCGCGCGCCGCCGGCGCGCTGGGCGCGGCGGTGCTGGGGGGCGCGGGGCTCCTGCTGCTGGCCGGCGCGGCCTGGCAGGCGCTGCACCCGCCGCCGCCCGACTGCCCCATCCCGCTGGAGCTGCGGGTCCTGACCAGCCCGGAGCACGAGCAGGCACTCACCCGGGTCCTGGCGGCGTTCGAGGACTCCGCGCCCGCCCGGGCGCCGCTGGGCGGCCGCCCGGAGGGCTGCCGCCAGCTGAACGCCTTCGTCTACGCCGCCCCGGACGGCGACACGGTCGCGGCACTGGCGGCGTCGGCCGCCTGGGCCGAGCCGGAGCGCGGCTGCGCGGGCCGGGCGGCCGGGGCGGGGGCGGGCGGCGAGGAGTGCGCGGCGCCGCTGCGCGACATCGGGCCGCGCCCCGACGTCTGGCTGCCCGGCTCCTCGACCGCCGTGCGGCGGGTGGCGGAGGCGGTGGCGGCGGCCGAGTCCGCCGTGTACCTGGGGGAGGAGACGACGGTGGCGAGGTCACCCGCGGTGGTGCTGATGCCGGGGGATCCGGGAGCGGAGCTGCGGCGCACGGGCGAGCCGCTGGAGCGGCTGCTGACGGCGGCGGCCGGGCGCGGATGGCCGGTGCTGCGGGCCCAGCCGGCCACCTCGGGGGCGTCGCTGCTGTTCGGGGTGGCGGCCGGCCCCGGCCGTATCCCCGCGGTGCCGCTGCCGCCGCGGGACGACGCCGCCCTGCTGTGCGCGCTGGCCCGGCCGGCGGGCGCGAGCCCGGAGGCTCCCGCGCCGGTGCTGCTGATCGCCGAGCGCACGGCGGCCGACGTGATCCGCCCGGAACGCCGCCCGGCCTGTCTCGGCGGCGCGGCCGGCGGCCATCTGGAGGGGCGTCCTGGGACGAGCGGTACCGCGCCTACTACCCGGCGGACGTCCCCGGGCTCGACCTCACCTATGTGCCGGTGCACTGGGAGCGGGCGGGCGCCGACGACGCGGGGCGGCGGACGGCGATCGCCCGGCTCGGCGCGTGGCTGGCCTCGGACGGGGGACGGCGGGCGCTGGGCCGGGAGGGCTTCCGGGACCCGGACGACGAGCGGCGGACGCTGATCGACGCGCCGCCGCTCAACCACGGGGCGTTCGTCACCGAGCCGGGCCCCGCCGCGCTCCCGGTGCCGGACGCGGCGGCCGCCGCGGACTATCTGCGGGAGGAGGAGAGCCAGCAGCCGCCGCGGGACGTGGTGTTCGTGGTGGACGTCTCCTCCGGCTCGTACACCCGCGCGTCCCAGTACGAGGCGGTGCTGCGGGCCGCGATCGAGGTGCTCGGCCCGGAGGACCGGTTCGCGCTGCTGGCCACCCCGGGCGGCGCGGGCGCCCCGTTCCGTACGCTGCTCGGCCTCGGCCCGCCCGGCACGGACCGCGCCGGGGAGGGCATCGGGGCGCTGGTGTCGGTGGAACGGTTCGCGTCGGTCACCCCCGCCGTGGAGGAGGGCCTGCGGCTGCTGGAGGAGAGCTCGGCGGCAGGGCGTGGCCGGCTGGTGGTGCTGCTCACCGACGACCAGGACAGCAGCGGCTGGCCCCGGGTCCCGGCGGGCGAGCCGGTGCCGATCGCCGTGGTGTCGTACGGTCCCGACGGCTGCGAGCACGCGTACAACCGGACGGTCGTGGCCTCCGGCGGGCTGTGCTTCGACAGCTCCGGGGCGCCCGGCGCCGCCCTCGCCGGGACGCTGCGCGTCCTGACCGCGCCCCAGGAGCCGTGATGCGGCGGCGGTGGGCGCTGCTGCTGGCGCCGGTGGCGGTGCTGGCCGGCTGCCTGGGCGCCCCGGGCGGCGCACCGGACGGCGCCGGGGTGGACGACGGCCGGCCGCTGGTGGTGGTCAGCGGCGCCGACCTGACCAGCCGGGAGGGCGAGGGGGTGCGCCAGGCCCTGATCGACGAGTGGAACGCGGACGCCGGCAACCGCCCGGCCCGGCTGGTGGAACTGCCGCGCACCGAGGACGGCCAGCGCAGCGAGCTGATCGCCGCGCTCCAGTCGGGCAGCGCCGACTTCGACGTGGTGAACCTGGACACCACCTGGATACCGGAGTTCGCCGAGGCGGGGCTGATCCGCCCGCTGGACGACGCGCTGCTGGAGGCGGGCTTCCTGACCCAGGCGGCGGAGACGGGCCGGTGGCGGGGGCGGACGTACGCCGTACCGTTCAACACCGATGTCGGACTGCTGTACTACCGCGAGGACCTGCTGGCCGAACTCGGCGGCACCCCGGAGGACCTGCCGGCGGGCGGCACGCTCGGCGCGCTGATCGACGCCTGGCCGGCCGGGCAGGAACACCCGCTGTACATCACGCAGCTGCGCCCGTATGAGGGGCTGACGGTGAACACGCTGGAGGCGCTGTGGAGCGTGGGCGTCGAGCTGGTGGACGAGCGGGGCCGGTACCGGGGTACGGAGGCGGAGTTGCGGCGCGGGCTGGCCGAACTGCTGCGGGTCGCGGACGGGGCGAAGCTGAGCGAACGGGCCAGGGACGCGGACGAGACGGTCGCGCTGCGCGAGTTCACCGGGGAGGCCGGCGGGGACGGGCCGCCGGGGGTGGTGCTGATGCGGAACTGGCCGTTCGCGTACCAGCAGGTGGACGCCACGCTGCCGCCGGAGACGGGGTTCGGGGTGCTGCGGCTGCCGGGGGCCGCGGCGCTGGGCGGGCAGAGCCTGGCGGTGCCGGCCGGCAGCGTGCGGGCGGCGGACGCGGAGCGGCTGATCCGCTTTCTGACGGCGGAGCCCGGCAGTCAGCGCCGGCTGCTGGAGGCGGGGTTCGCGCCGGCGCTGCGCGCGGCGTACGGGGTGGGGGAGCCGGAGTGCGCGGCGGCGCCGCGGGTGGTGCGGCGCACGGAGACGGAACGGGTGCCGGAAGGCGGGATTCGCGGACTGCCGCCGGGGTACCCGGAGTTCCTGTGGTGCGCGCTGGAGGAGGCGCGGGCGCGGCTGGCGAGTCCGTACTATCCGGCGTTCTCGCGGGAGTTGCGGCAGGAGGTGGCGCATCTGCTCGCGGGCGGCGGGTCGCTGGAGGGGACGGCGGAGCGGCTGCACCAGTCGCTGGCGCTCGCGCTGGAGGGGCGGCTGCCACCGTGAGTGACCGAGAGGCGGCGCTGAATAACAACTGACACACCGTCAGAAATTCTCGCCATGTAACGGACAGAAAATTATGCCCTCATGTGCACCGCCCTGCCCCTTTTTGCGGGGGAGGAGAGATGCAGTCATTTCCCAGATCCACTTGGAATTACGGCAGCCCGTCTATTAACGTTCGATAACGCAGCGCGGTCGTCTCCGCCGTCGCCACGACGGCGGTCGTGCTGCACCGCCTAATCCTCGGCTCGCGACCAGCGCGCCGCGGAACCGGGGAACCACCACTTGGGGTGCATCGGACGGCCCGAACCGTCCGTAGGAGACCTTCCTGCTCCGAACCCGTCAGCTAACCCGGTCGGCGAGGGAAGGAAAGGAGTACGTCCTCCGTGGCGTCGAACCGGCATGGGTCCCACCCCGCCTACTACGGCCCGCAGGCCACCGATGACGAGCCCCGTACCGAGTGGAACCCCAGCGCCGACACGCTGCGTCCCGTACGCGGCCGGCACCGGGTCACCCGGCAGCGCGGCGGCACCATCGCCCGCAGCAGGGCGGTGCTCGGCGTCGGCGTGATGGCGGCCGTCGGCGCGGGCGGCATGGCCACCGCCCAGGAGGGCGGCGCCGGTTCCGTCCCCGGTCTGGACTCGGTGCGCTCCATCCCCGACCAGATCCCGGTGCTCAACAGCCTCATCTCCTCCGGCGACACCGGCGGCGAGGCCGAGGAGACCGTCACCGCGGCCCCGTTCAGCGACGCCCAGGACGCCGGCGAGGCGCTGCGCGCCCGCATCCTCCAGCAGGCCGAGGAGCAGGACAGCACCGCCCAGGCCGCCGAGATAGAGCAGGCCCTCAGCGCCGCCCAGCAGGACGCGATCATCGCCGCCGCCGAACTCGCCGAGGAGGAGCGCCTCGCCGAGGAGCAGCGGCAGCGCGAGGCCGAGGAGGAACGGCAGCGCCTGGCGGAGGAGCGCCGGCTCGCCGAACTGCGCGCCAGCTTCACCCTCCCGCTGACCAGCTACACCATCTCCTCCGGCTTCGGCGCCAGCGGCACCATGTGGTCCTCCACTCACACCGGCACCGACTTCGCCGCCCCCACCGGCACCCCGGTCAAGAACGTGCACACCGGCACCGTCAAGGAAGCGGCCTGGGCCGGCTCCTACGGGTACCGCATCATCATCGAGCAGGAGGACGGCACCGAGCTGTGGTACTGCCACCTGTCCTCGATGAACGTCACCGCCGGCCAGTCCGTCGACACCGGCGACACCATCGGCCGGGTCGGCTCCACCGGCAACTCCTCCGGGCCGCACCTGCACCTGGAGGTCCGCCCCGGCGGTGACCCGATCGACCCGCTGACCTGGCTGCGCGGCAAGGGCCTCGCGGTCTGAGACCATCCCCCCACCGCCGACGGCCCTGGTGATTCCCCCCGACGCCAGGGCCGTCGGCATACCCTGGCCCGCATGAAACCCGTCGGCGAACTCCAGGTGTCCGGGCTCTGCCTCGGCGGCAACGTCTTCGGCTGGACGGCCGACGAGGCCGCGTCCTTCGCGGTCCTCGACGCCTACACGGCGGCAGGCGGCAACTTCATCGACACCGCCGACGCGTACTCGGCCTGGGCACCGGGCCACACCGGCGGCGAATCGGAGACGGTCCTCGGCCGCTGGCTGGCCCGCTGCGGCCGGCGCGACGACCTCGTCGTGGCCACCAAGGTGGGCCGGCACCCGGAACTGACCGGCCTGTCGGCCGCCACGATCAAGGCGGCGGCCGACGCCTCGCTGCGCCGGCTGGGCGTGGACCACATCGACCTCTACTACACGCATTTCGACGACGAGTCGGTCGAGGTCGCGGAGATCATGACGGCCCTGGACGACCTGGTCCGCGCGGGCAAGGTCCGTGAGATCGGCGCCTCCAACATCTCCCCGGCCCGCCTGGAGGCGTCCCTGGCCTTCTCCGCCCGCGAGAACACGGCCCGCTACACGGCCCTCCAGCCGCGCTACCACCTGATGTCCCGGGACAGCTACGAAGGCCCCCTCGCCGAGACCGCCGCCCGCCACCACCTGGCGGTCATGCCGTACGCGGCCCTGGCCGGCGGCTTCCTCACCGGCAAGTACCGCCCCGGCACCACGGTGGACAGCAGCCGCGCGGCCTCGGCCGCCCGCCACCTGGACACCCCCCGCGGCCGGCGCGTCCTGTCCGCCCTGGACACGGTGGCCCGCGCCCACGACGTCCCCCAGGCCACCATCGCCCTGGCCTGGGTGGCGGCCCAGCCCACGATCACCGCCCCCCTCGCCAGCGCCCGCACCCCGGCCCAACTCACCCCGCTCCTGCGCGGCACCACCCTGACCCTGACCCCGGAGGACCTCACGGCCCTGGCGGACGCCTCGGCCTGATGCGCTGGCTGGGAAACTGGTCTTATGTCTGAAGGGGAGCAGTGGGAGCCGCCGCCCGGCTCATGGGCCTCCAGCGCCGCCAGGCGCCGGAATATGCAGGCGATCAGGGCCAGGGACACCAAACCCGAACGCAGGATCCGCCAGCTGCTGCATGCCCGGGGCCTCAGATACCGGGTGGCGGCCCGGCCCCTGGCTGATCTCCGCCGGACGGCTGACATCGTCTTCCGTCCGGCGAAGACCGCCGTCTTTATCGACGGCTGCTACTGGCACGGCTGCCCTCAGCACTATGTCTCCCCCAGGACCAACCCGGGTTACTGGTCAGGGAAGGTCGCGGGCAACATCGCCCGCGACCGGGACACTGACCGGCGCCTCACCGAGGCCGGCTGGCTGGTGCTCCGTTTCTGGGAACACGAGGATTCAGGCACGTGCGCTGACGCGATCGCGGCGGCGGTCATCGCCCGCCGGACGCAGCTCCGCAGGAGCCGGTGACGGGAAGGGCAGATATTCGGCCCGCTGCTGTGGCAGCTCCCGCTCCGGGCTGGCTTCGAGAACGTAGTCCTCGGCGAAGGAGGAAGCCGTCTCCGGCCTGAGAACGGCCAGGATCGCGCGGCCGACAGCTTCCGCGACAGGCGGCGGGAATGCGTTGCCTACCTGGCGGTAGCGGGCAGTCTTCCCTCCCTGGAACTCCCACTCGGGCGGAAACCCCTGGAGCAGGGCCGCCTGTTGCACCGTCAGCATGGGACCGGCATCGCGGAAGAGGTCCCTCTTCGGGTCGCACTTATCAGGGTCATTAGCCACACCAGACGCATCAACGCCCAGTGTCTCCCAGGCCCGCTTGGCGCGAGTCGGCCCGAGGTCGGGTCCGCCGTGCTTTTTGGATCCCCCCACCAGGGTCGGGGCGATGCCCTCAGTGGAACTTGAGCGCGCTTTATCCGCTTGGTTGTGCCAGTCGAGAAAGACCGTTTCTCCCGTGCGGACACCCTTGGCCCGCTGCCCCTCCGTGACCTTCTTGCCGTTCTCATTCTTATCCCAGAACGGGCGGCACCGGGCTTCCATGCTCGCCGCCAGAGTGTCCAGAACGGACGGCGCAGGACCGGCTTTCCTGAGGGGCCATCTGAAGGGGCGATTCCCGCTCCAATCCCGGTGAATCGCTGCGAGAATGGCCCTGGGTCGGAGCTGTGGTACGCCAAAATCGCGAGCGTCCAGGCGTCGCCAGGCCTTCCGCATGGCCACGTCCTGTTCATCCGCGGACGCCAGTACAGGGATTTCCGGTACCTCATACCCGTAATCCCGCAGCTGCTCAATAATGCCCATGCGGTATTCGATGAAGACTTCCGGGGGTTCCAGGATCCCGCGCACGTTCTCAATCATGATTGCACGGGGCCGGAGGACATCGATAATCTGCAGCATGTCCGGGAAGAGGTCCCGCTCATCGTCAGCACCAAGCCGTTTTCCTGCCAGTGAGAAAGGAGGGCAGGGTACGCCACCGGCCAGGAGACTCAGTTCCCCCTTTTCCAGATTGAGCCCGCGCAGGAGTTCCGATTTATAGAAGCCTTTGACATCGGTTGGCTGTAGGCGGTCGGTCTTCTCCTCGGTCTCCCAGCCCCGCCAGCCTTGCGCCCGGACGTTGACTCTGAGCGTGTCCACCGCATGGGGATCCAGCTCGACCAGAGCGAGGTGGTCGAACCCAGCGCGATGCAGTCCCAGCGCCTGGCCCCCTGCGCCGGCACAGATCTCGATCGCGGTCGGCCGATCCTGTCCGCTGTCGTCGCCCATCGGCGTGGTCCTCCTGCGTGCGGTGCAAAAAACAGATGCCCAAGTGTCGCAGAGGCGGCACTGGGTTGTTGTCTCGTCACCCAGGAGTTTCGCAGTGCGGTCTCCCGCCGGCGCAGCGGGGCTGGCCAGCGGGAGACCAAAGTTCATACAACCGGCCTCCGGAGATGCTGGAGCAGGGACTCCACATCGCTCGGTGCCAGGCCGGCCGCTACGGAGGGCTCTTCCTGGAGGTCGGCCAACTGCTGTACGGCCGGGTCATCAAGGATCCGGCCCATAAACTCAAGCTTCTGCTCAAGTCTGACCTGGACGACTTCGTCGATAGTGTCACGCACCGCGAGCACTGTCACCCGGGTCTCCGTGTCCGGGTCCAGCCCCAGCCGGTGGATGCGGTCCAGACTCTGCAGAAACCTTCCCGCCATGAAGTCACGGTCGACGTAGACGGCGTCGTGACAGTCACGGTGGAGGCTGATTCCTTCGCCAAGGGTCGCCGGGTTGGCGAGCAGCACCATGCAGCCGGGATCCTCCCGGAAGCGCCTTATCTCCTCATCGCGGTCTGGGGTGCCGCCGTACACCATGGCCGGGCCGAATTTTTCCAGGAGCCTGGAGAGCGTGGTGAGGCTCCTCACGAAGGTCGTCCAGACGAGAGTTTTCCGCCCTTGCCCGGCGTTGGCAGCCACGATGGCCGCCGCCTCCTTGTACTTCGGAGACAACTCGTAGTCGGGAAGATCCCGCAGCAAGGTCAGCAGCGAATCACCCGCCGGCGCCTCCAGCGGCGGCAACTGGTAGCTGAGTGGCTCGTACTTGCTGGCGCCCTCCACGAGCAGTGGCGGGCTGGTGGCAGCCATCAGCAGGCGAAGTGCTGTCCTGCCGAGTGCGCTGAGATCTCCCCGTGCATCACCGGTACCGATGCCCCCGACGAGAGCTTCATAGATCTGCCTGTGCAGTGGAGGCATGTCCACGTAGCGCATACGCAGATCCATCGGCGGAAGGCCCAGCTCCTGCTTGGTTGTCCTGGTGAACAGGGGCCGCAGCACATTGCTTGCGTGCGCGAGATCCCCGCCGGCCACTGCCTGGGAGACGGTCCGCTGGCCGTGGCCTGGCCAGACGAAACCGAGCAGATTCTCCAGGTCCCGGGAACCGTTGGGCGCCGGCGTACCGGTCAGGATCATCCTTCGCTGGGCGAGGGGTCCGAGGGCCATGCAGGCAGAGCCGTAGGCACCGCGGGCCCCGAGCTTCATCCGGTGTGCCTCATCCAGGACGATCATGGAAGGAGCAGCCTTCAGCCACCCGGACAGGGTCGCAAGGGAGCGTTCAAGGCGCTCGTAGTTGACGATCAGTACTTCTGCCCACTGATCGAGTGAGCGTTCCAGCACATGGGAACGGAGGGGTGAGCTGAAGCAGGCACCGGTCTCGTACTGCCACGACTCGTAAGCGGACTTGGGGCAGACCACCAGCAGCCGGCTGACCTTCCCCTGCGACTTCTGTGCGGCATAGACCGCCAGTGCTACCCGGGTCTTGCCAGCACCCGGGACGCTGAAGTTGGCGCCATGCCGGAGAGACAGCAGCTTGGCGATGTCCCGGACCTGGAAGCCGCTCAGTTCGGCCACCCAGTCCTGTCCCAGCAGCGACTGCACCTCGTCGGCGGTGACCCCGCTGTCCGTGGCATCGGCGGGGCTCGTGAGGCGCTGCTTGACGGTATTTGCGTCCTGGAGAACTCCGGTGACGAGCTCCCGCAGATCTTCTGCCCATTCCACGCCAGTCCGGTCGGGCCAGCTGCTCAGCAGATGCAGGCTGCCCAGGAAATCGGCCAGGTCCACGGAAGCCAGGAGCGGGCCGAGCTGACCGCCCGTGCGGAAGCGGGCGGCCAGCTGAACCAGGTCACCCTGGTGCTCTCCGGTGGACTGAAGGACCACTTTCGTGCGCGAGGTGTCGAACGCGAGCTGCAGGGAAGCGCGGACAGTTGTCCCGGTCACCGGGAGCCCTCCGCGGAGGCAGCGGCGATCAGCCAGGAAACTCCGTCACCCGGGGCTGGAAGCCCACGGGACGCCTGCTGGGCGAGCTTGCGCAAGCTGACCTGGAGCTTCTGGACAGCGTCGTCGAAGGCCTCCTCATCCAGTGTCCGGGATGCCCTGGCCTGGACGAGATCGGCGACGCAGTGGTCGATGGCAGTACAGGCCTCGGCGAGTCTGGCCGGCGCCTGCTGCTTGCGCTTGCGCACACGCGCGTCCCTCCCCGCCCTGTCAATGGCCGCATTGAACGCTTCTCTGGCGCTGTCGACCAGCCCTTGAGCGTTCTTCTGCGCCTCCTCGGCAAGGCCGCCGTCAACATTGACAGCCACGGCCTTGGCCTGCAGAATCCGGTTGCTGAGAGAACGGGCTGCCGTCACGGTGTCCGCAGCGGTGGGCAAGGCCATGCCGAGCCCCGGGATCAGCTCCGGGTCACTGGCTTCAGTTCCATCTGTGCCCACCGACGGCCCGGACTTCAGATCAGCCGGCAGCACGTCGTCGAGGTACTTCCTCTGAAGGAAGTGCTCGTCGATGTGGCGGACATCCGTCTTCGAGAACCCGAGCACGATGGCGGCGATCCGGGTCTCTTTCAGAGTCTCCGCCTGGTCACGGTCCGCTGCTTCCAGGTTGGCGTAGGCACGCTGCATCTCCTTGAGCTTTTCCTGGTGGTTCTCGAAGTCCACCAGGCGCAGGGCAGTGCCGGCTTTGCTCTCGCTCCGTTCAATGAACTCCCTGATGGCGCTGAGAATCCACCGCTCCTGGTGGTAGGTGCTTTTCTGGATCCGGAACTCCTTCGCGATCATCTCGGGCGTCCGCCCCAGCTTCGCCTGCTCCTCCATGGCCAGCAGTCGGTTGATGTAGGAGTAGTCGCGCCGGTGGTCCATCCGGAGCTGCAGGGCCAGCTCAATGGAGTTGATGTCTGCCCAGGTCAGAGACTCGGGCAGCACTCCCATCCGCATGGACTGCATGCCCGATTCACGCAGCGCTGCCAGACGGGTGTTGCCGTTGACCGCCACCCCGTGGTGGGTGACGAGGCCCGGTTCGTTCTGCCCGAATTCCCTCAGGTCCTTGAGCAGAGTCTCGAATGAACGATCGCGCTGGCTGGGATCCGCAGGGTCAGCCTGGAGCAGGAAGCGCATGTACTCCTGAGCCTGATCACTGTAGGGGTCCTTCTCCAGGATCTCGTTGGCCACCGGGTCGTGGCTGCGCTGAGCACGGATCCGGTGGGTGCCAGGGTTGTAGTAGAGACCATCCAGCGGAAGATCAATGACGTCAACGTTCAGCCGCTGGCCGTGAAGCTCTACCGTGACTGTCTCGCGGGTCCCGCCCGAAGCACGTGCCTCCTCCAGCTTTTTCTTGACGAGCTCACTGAACTCAGCCGCACGTGGCGGTGGCGGGAACTCCTGGTACATGGTCTGCATTACCCCTCCCTTGTGTCCTTCCCGCGTCACTGCTCAGATCCGGCGCCTACCGCGCTGGCGATAGCCAGGCGCGATTCCTCCGGCAGTGTGCGGAACTCTCCCCACAGCCTCTCCATCAGGCTGCGTTCCCTGTGGTCGTTCCTGATCCAGCCCGCGAATACCTCACGCTCAAGAGGCGCCAGGCTCTGGATCCTGGCCAGCAGGTCCCCGAGATCCACTTCATGCCCCGAGGCGCCCGAGGCGCACCGGCGGCAGTTGGTGACGTACTGCACCGTGGAGGTTCCGTCGGCGAGCAGTACCTTGCGCCGGGCGATGTTCAGGAAGGCCTGCTCGATGCCGTCCTCGTACGTCTCACCCGCCCCGATGCCACAGGCACGGCACAGATAGCCGTCGGCCTGGTGGATCCTGGTGCGCTGGGCTGCAGACAGACTGCTCTTGTGTTCCGGGGCCTTTGCGTGGCCAGAGATCCATACGGGTGCGCCCCGCTTGACGTACCTCTGCTCATCCTGGCTGAGCGACGGGTCATGACGGCTGGTATCGATCTGCCAGCCGCGGTCACGCAGATCGCGGATCCTGCGGTCGATCTGCGTGACTTCGGGGAAGGCCTGGCGGAGCGCCGCCTTCGTGAAGGTATTACCGAGCTTCACCTCGGTCTCCAGCCAGAGGGCGGCGCGGATCATGCCACCGAACTTCTTGTCCTGCCATGACGGCAGCGTCATGGGCAGCCTCCCATTCTCTGAATGGTGCAACGCTCGAACACCTGATCGTAGAAGTGTCATGGAGAGGAGAGCCTCTACGGCAGCGGACGGGCTGAAGCCTGCCTGCCACCGTTGGTCCGCTACTTGAGCACGGTTGCCCGAAGAAGTCCAGAACTGCCACATGTTGCATTCAGATTGATCAAAATACATGCTGGCAAGCAGTGTTGGAACGGCAGAGCGGAGCCTCAGATGCGGGCTGGTCATGTGGGGTCGAAGATCGGTAAGGACGTGCCGCCAGGGCGAAGGAAGCTCGCTGGGGTCCTGCGTGTCCTCTACGGGCACCTGGGGGCCGCCAGCCTGACGGATGCCGGAGAGCTGTTCTCTGAATGGGGGCATGCCAAGGATCCAGGCCAGATCTCCCGGTATCTGAACGGGAAGACCCTGCCGCCTGAGGGATTCGTGCGCCTCTTGTTCGACCTTGCAGTGCAACGTTCGGGGGTGGCGCAGGTCGGCTTGGGCTGGGCAGACGTACAGGAGGCTTACGCCGCTGCTGAGCGGACCCTGTGCAGGCGGTGCGTCCGGCTTCAGGAGGAGATCCGTATTCTGAAGGCGGCAGCAGAGCAGGGTGGCAGCTCTGAGCCGGATGCTGATGCTGAGGAGCGGACGGAGGTCTCCGGCAGCGGTGTTGCATCCAGTGATGCAACACCGCTGCCGGTCCCCCGTACAGGGTGGGACCGGCAGCCAGGCAGTCGTGACGCGTCGGCCGCGCACGTTGTTGCCTCAGGGCTTGTGGCCCGTGCCGGCGCGCTAGGGGGACAGGGGAATCTCTCTGTTCTCCTTGAGCTCTTCCAGGGGGCCGCAGGGCTCCTCACTCCAGAGGAGTGCGCGGCGGCGATCGCCGCCTTCCACCGTCAACCGACCGCGGACAGCAGTCAGTTCGCCGAGACCCTGCTCCGGATCTACGGGCGGGAGCGGCCCGCTGAGGATGTCATGGCCGCCTCCCTGGAGTTGCTGGAGGAGCACCGGCTGCCTGCTGATGCCGGCGCACTGCTGAAAGCAGGGCTCGGTGAGAGGCCGGGTGAGGGTCAGGGTTCGTAGCGGAAGAGGAGGTCGCGGACCTGGTGGCCCTTGTGGAGGCCCTGGGATTCGAAGCGGGTCAGCGGGCGCGTCGCCGGGCGGGGGGTGAAAGTGCCGGTGGGGGAGAGGTTGTGGAGGGCCGGGGTGGCGGTGAGGACCTCCAGCATCCAGTCGGCGTACGGCTCCCAGTCCGTCGCGCAGTGCAGCAGGGCGC
This sequence comes from Streptomyces sp. NPDC059853, assembly GCF_042731495.1. Taxonomy (NCBI): domain Bacteria; kingdom Bacillati; phylum Actinomycetota; class Actinomycetes; order Kitasatosporales; family Streptomycetaceae; genus Streptomyces; species Streptomyces sp. NPDC059853. Next base: position 4,844 of record NZ_JBHWJL010000067.1, on the reverse strand, counting down.
CCGGGGTCAGGCGGGTGAGGGCCAGGTCGACGAACTCGCGCTGGATGATGCGGCGTTTGTGGTGGCGCTTCTTCGGCCACGGGTCGGGGAAGTAGACGCGCAGGCCGGCCAGGGAGGACGGGGGGAGCATTTCGCGGAGCAGGATGATGGCGTCCCCGTTGGCCACCCGGATGTTGGTGAGGCCGCGCTGTTCGGCCAGGCGCAGCAGGTTGCCCTGGCCGGGGGTGTGGACGTCCACCGCCAGGATGCCGGTGTCCGGGTCGGCCGCCGCCATCTCGGCGGTGGCCTCGCCCATGCCGAAGCCGATCTCCAGCACCACCGGCCGGCCGGCGAAGAGGGTGGGCAGGTCGAGGACGGAGTCCCCGTCCACCTCCACTCCCCAGTGCGGCCAGAGCCGCAGCAGGGCGTCCCGCTGGGCGGTGGTCACCCGGCTGCGGCGCGGCTGGAAGCTGCGGATGCGGCGCTCGTGGCGGTTTCCGGCGGGGTCGGCGGCCGGGCCGGCGCCCGGCTCGAACATGGAGCGGGGGGTGCTGGACGTCGGAGCGTGTGGTTCATTGGACACAGTGGTTCGATGGTACGTCCGCGGCCGTGTGTGACGCGGGTCATACCCCGCAGCGGCTGTTACCGGCCATGACAGGGGCCAGTGCCCCTGTCATGTGCGATTTCACGCGGGAGCGGCCAGGAGCGGACGGGCTTGCTCCTGGAGCTCTTTGACCAGCGGTTCGTTACCGTACGGAGCCAGCCGGTGCAGTAAGTCACGGACGTAGTCGGTGGTCCGTGCCGAGGAGATCCGTGCCGCCACCTCCACCGCCCGGGCGCCCACGGCCACCGCCGCGTCCAGATTGCCGGATTCCAGCTCGGCGACGGCCGCGACGACCAGGCGCAGCCCGTGCGAGCGGACGAACTCCTCGGTGGGTTCCTTCAGGGCGCGTTCGGTGAAGCGCCGTACCTGGCCGGGGAGCTTGAGGTCGCTGTAGCACTCGGCGGCGTCGGCGGCGAGCCGGTCGTAGGCGTAGAAGGACAGCCAGCTCGGGTCGCCGTCCCCGGGCCGGGACCGCTCCAGCCAGCCCTCGGCGGCGGACAGCGCGGAGCCGCAGCCGGCCGCGTCGTTCGCCTTGGCCAGCGCCCTGGCCTCCACCAGGTGGAAGAAGCTCATGGTGCGGGCGGTGGCCAGGGAGCGGTTGCGTTCCAGGGCGGCCTGGGCGAGGTCCACGCCTTCCTCGGCGAAGCCCCGGTAGGTGGCCTGGAGCGACATGGACGCCAGGACGTACCCGCCCAGCGGTACGTCGGCCGCGGCCTTCGCCAGCCGCAGGGCCTGGATGTAGTAGCGCTGGGCGGCCTCCTGCTGCCCGGTGTCGAAGGCCATCCAGCCGGCCAGCCGGGTGAGTTCGGCGGTGGCCCGGAACAGGGAGCGGCCGACCTCGTCGCTGTAGCTGCCCAGCAGCAGCGGGGCGGCGTCGGTGCGCAGGCACTCCGGGACCATGGAGGAACGCCAGTCGCCGCCGCCGTACTTGGAGTCCCAGCGGCGGGCTTCCTCGGCGGCCTCCTGGAGCTTGGACACGTCCGAGTGCCCGACCCGGCCCCAGCCGCCCTCCCGGGGGCGTTCCGCTTCGCGGGTGACGGTGGCGTCGGCCGGGCGTATGAGCCAGCGGGAGACGGGTGTGGAGTAGGCGCTGACCGCGAAGGAGCCGGCCAGCGACTGCCAGATGCCCTTGCCGGGCGAGGAGTCGAGACGGTACAGCTCGGTGGCCGACTCGACGGCGTGGGCGACCTTGCGCGGGAACGCCAGGCCCACCTCGGGTGCCGGGTCGGTGTCCGCGAGGCCGATCTCGTGCAGTGGCACGGGCCGGCCGAGCTTGCTGCTGATGGCCGCCGCGATGAGGTGCGGGGCGGAGCCCTGGGGCACCATCCCCTTGGTCACCCATCGTGCGACGGATGTTTTGTCGTAGCGCAGAGTCAATCCCCGCTGCGAGCCGAGATCGTTGACCCGGCGCGCGAGGCCGGCGTTACTGATCCCGGCCAGGGCGAGAATCGTCCCCAGCTTCTCGTTCGGCCCGCGTGGCTCCCTGGACATCCGCGCACCCCTGACACACACCGACGCCTTCGCGAACCCAGCGTAGTTCGGTGCCTGCTGACCGTTAAGGGGTTTGTTCCCGGATGGCGGAATCATGTCCGTACACAGGTTCGAGCGCTTCCCCTCTCCCGGATTGTGCTCCGGGCATGTGGCCGTGCGCCCGGGTGTGCGCTCTGGGCAGCCGGCGGTGGTTGGCGGTTCGATGGATGACGCGTGGGTCGGCCCGTTGGCCCTCTGGGTTCCTGCGGGCCGGGGGAGCCGCCGTCTCATTCCCCGCGGACGGCGGTCCGGTCCGGGAGACGACCAGCGTCTCCCGGACCACAACATCTTCTGCCCCTCGGGCACCCTCGCCAACGGCCTTTCTCCAGCCAGAGTTTGGCCGAAAAACGCCGGTTTTCCGAGCATGGTGCCGGAGCCGGTGATTTTGGCATGCCCACCCAACACCCGCCCTGGGTATGTCCCGTTCACCGCGCTCCCATGGCAGCATGGGGCCTAAGGTCCAGTGGGGGAGGCGGCGATGCGGTGGTTGGTCGGGTGGTGCGGCGCGGAGGCCAGTGCTGCCCGCGACATCCAGCCCCTGGGCGCGCACCTGCTGTGGGACGGCCCCGACCCGCTGTGGGCGGTCGGCGACTGGCGCCCCGACGAGATCCGCCTCGTCGTCGCGGAGGGTGACACGCACCTCGCGGTCTTCGGCTACTGCGGCGCCACCGACTCCCAGCTGCGGCGCTCACTCGTCGCCGCACGCGCCGGCGCGCTGCGCCAGCTCACGCTGTGGCCCGGCAGCTACACCGCCGTCGCCCGCTTCGGCCGCCGCACCGTCATCCCCGCCGACCTGGCCGGCACCCGCCCCGTCTTCCACACCGACTGGGCCGGCGGCACCGCCTACGCCACCGCCGCCCTGCCGCTCGCCGACCTCACCGAGGCCCAGCTCGACGTGCCGCACCTGGCGGCCGTGCTCGCCTGCCCCGACAGCCCCGAGGCCGTCGGCGAGGGCACCCCGTACGCCGGGGTCAGCCGCGTCCCGCCCGGCCACGCGCTCATGGTGCGCGAGGGCGGCAGCCGCGACACCGTGGACTACGAACCCACCGCCCCGCTCGTCGTCGCCGCCCCGCCGCTCGCCGGCGAGGACGCCATCGCCGGGGTCCGCGACGCGCTCGTCGAGGCCGTCCGCACCCGGCTCGCCGCCCCCCGGCACGCCGACCTGACCCAGGAGGGCGGCACGGCCCCCGGGGTCGGCGCCGACCTGTCCGGCGGCAGCGCCTCCGCCACGCTGGCGCTGCTGGCCGCCGGGCTGCCCGGCATGCCGGGCACCGTCTTCGGCACCGGCGCCACCCAGGCCGGCGAACGCCTGCTCGCCGTCACCTTCAACGACCTCACCGACGGCGGACGTTCCTTCGCCGAACTGGAACGGGCCCGGGTCATCGGCGAGAACCCCCGGCTGCACCACGTGGTGGTCACCGGCGGCGAGGAGGCCCTGCCGTACTCCGACCTCGACAGCGGCCCGCTCACCGACGAACCCGGCCCGTCCCTGGTCACCGCCGCCCGGCACCGGCACCGGCTGGCCGCGGGCAGCGCCGACCACCTCATCGGCAACGGCGCCCGGCAGGTCCTCGACGCCCACCCCGCGCGCCTGGCCGACCTGCTGCTGGACCGGCGCCGCCGCCATCTGCTGCGCCCCGTCTCCGCGCTGGCCAAGGCATCCTCGGACGGGCGGGGGCTGCTCGTCCCGTTCACCATCTACCGGGCGGCCCGCCGGCTGGCCCGCACCTCCTACCCGGACGGCCTCACCAGCGCCGCCCTCCAGCTGCGCCGGCCCCCCGAGGACCTGCGCAACGGGGCGCTGGGCGCCTCGCTCGCCGCGCTGGCCTGGTGCCGCCCCGGCCCCGCCGCGCGCTGGCTGACCGGCGAGACCCTGGCGCAGGTGTCCGGTCGGCTGGAGGCCGCCGCCGCCCGCCCGCACTCCGGCTCCTCGGCCGGCCGCCCCGGCGTGCGCCAGGCGCGCGCCGCGCTCGCCCGGCACGCCGCCGACCACCGGGTCTTCGAGCAGGCCACCGAGGTGCGCCACCAGCGCCTGCACGCGCCGTTCTACGACAACCAGGTGGTCCGCGCCTGCCAGGCGCTTCCGGAGAGCCTCCGGGTCCAGCCGGGAGCGCGCGCCCAGGTCCTGCGCGCCGTCCTGGAGGGCGCGGGCGTACGCGAGCTGCCGCCCGGCTGGGGCGCCCCGAGCCTCCCCGCGCCCACCGACCCGGTCCGCACCGGTCTGCGCGCCAACATCGGCGACCTCGTGGACCTCTTCGACGCCCCGCTGCTGGCCGACGCCGGACTGATCGAGGCGCGCGTGGTGCGCAAGGCCCTGCGGGCCGCCACCGAGGGCGAACCGCTCCCGCTGGACGGCCTCACCGAACTGGTCGCCACCGAACTGTGGCTGCGCCGCCTGCTCACCCGGCGCGGATCCTGCTGGACCACCGAGGGCCACCACGACCCGCGCGCCGTCACCAGCGGTGTCGGCCCCCTCGCCTGAGGCCGCCGGGCCCGGCGCCGGGGACGCGGCCGGGCCCAGGTCCCGGCCCGGCTCCGGGCCGCGCGCCGGATCCGGTCCCGGTGCCGGCCCCGGCGGCCGGCGCCCGGCCGCCCGCCGCCCGGCACCGGACAATGGCACCGTGCGGTTCTTCATCCTGGGCGCCACCGAGGCGCACGACGCGGACGGGCGCCCCCTCCCGCTGGGCTGCCACCGGGTACGCGCCCTGCGCACCGCGCTCGCGCGGCGCGC
>NZ_JBHWJL010000066.1:0-21231 GCF_042731495.1 Streptomyces sp. NPDC059853 | reverse complement strand
CCGTACCAGGGTGGTCTTGCCCGCGCCGTTGGGGCCGAGCAGTCCGAAGATCTCGCCGGCCGCCACCTCGATGTCCACGCCGTCGCTGGCGACGACGGGGGCACCGGTGCTGCGGCGGCGCCGGCCGCGGGGTGCCGGATACGTCTTGACGAGCCCGCGCACCGAGAGCGCGATGGCGGCATCACCGCTGCCCGCTGCTGTCTGCTGCGCGCCGGGCCTCGATTGCCCGGCCCATGCGGTAAGGGGGCCCACAGGCCCCGACCCTACGCGGCGCCGGCGCGGCGCCGGGAGCCGGGGCCTTATTCGGCCCCGGTGCGCACCGTCTCGGTGCGCTCGTCGATCTCCCGCCAGAAGCCGGCCCGGATCGCGTACCGGTCGCGTTCGTCGATCTGGTCGTCCTTGTGCGCCAGCAGTCCGAAGCGGGCGGCGTACCGCAGCAGTTCGCCGTCGATGCGGTGCGGGATGCGCGGATAGTCGGCCGAGAGGGTCCTCAGGTGGGCGAGCGGGGTGGGGCCGCCGATCCGGTCGGCCCAGCGCCGGGCGAAGACCTGGCCGACCTCGAAGGGGTCGCCGCTGACGACGGTGATGTCCTCCTCGCGGTCGGCCCAGCGCTGTTCGGCGGTCGTCAGGTGGGACAGCATCGGCAGCGCGGCCGTCTCGGGGGATTCCTCGGGGCCGCGTTCGACCCAGCCCCGGTCGGAGGACCAGCGCAGCGTGGCGGAGGCGGGCGTGGCCGGTGCCGGCCGGCCCAGGGAGGCCACGTCCTTGGGGGTGGGGACCTTGCCGGCCGGTTCGGTCTCGGGGGCGGCGGGACACGGTTCGGCGGGCCCGGCGGCGGCGGAGGGGACGGGGGTGCCGTTCTTGGCGTGGGCCGGGGGCGCGGAGAGGATCGCGGCGATCTCGGGGCGCGGCTGCGGCTGGGTCTCCTTCACCCGGACGGCCCTGGTGATCCACGCCCGGTCCAGGACCCGGCGTTCGTCGGCCTCGGCGACCAGGTCCTCGGACTGGTTGTAGTCGCCGTCGGCGGCCTGGACGGCCCACAGGTGGACGGCGACCCCGTGTTCCTTGGCCGAGACCAGTCCGGGCAGCAAATCGCCGTCGCCGGTGATGAGCACGATGTCGGCGCAGGCGCGGTTGCGGGCCAGTTCGGTGAGTTCGGCGTGCATGGCGGCGTCCACGCCCTTCTGCGCCCACCGGCCGTCGCTGCGGGTGAGGGCGCCGAGCCGGACGGTGACGCGCGGCATGACGCGCAGGCGCCGGTGTTCGGGCTGGGGGACGCGGTCGGGCGCGCCGTCGAACCAGTAGATCCGCAGCAGGTCACAGCCGGTGTCGGCCTCCGCACGTTCCCGGAGCCCCTGGATGAGGGCGGCATGGTCAACGGTGATGCGGGGGCGGGAGGGTTCACCGGCGAGCAGGCTCGCGGCGGCTCCGAGCAGATACCCGGCATCGACCAGGACGACGCAGCGATCCACGTGGCACCTCTTTCACCGAGCCGTTTTCTGGAGTCTGCCCGACCGCGTCACCGTTATCAGCGTGAACTCGATCATCGGCGTGGCGAGTCGGACGTGAACCGGTCATACCGGGAACAGGAGGAGCCATGACCGAAATGCGAACTCTGTACGATCATGCGAATCTGATCGCGCCATGGATTCCCGTCCCAGGAGGCGATCATGAGCAAGAAGAAGCGCCATCGCGATCAGCAGCGGTCATCGGGCGGCGGCTCCGCCGCGGACGACCGCCGCAGAATGGAACGCGAGCAGCAGCAGATACGCGAGACCGGCATCGATCCCACCCCCTCCGGAAAACCCCGCCGCTTCGGTCACAACTGACCCGGCAGCACGACGAGAGCGCACCCCCGCCGGGGTGCGCTCTCGTCCGTGCGCCCGATTCCGCCGCTCTTCAGTCGGACAGTCCGTGCCGTTCGTGGGCGGCGGCGAAGGTGCCCGCCTCGGACAGTTCCGACGGGACGGAATGGAGCGCGGGTGCCCCCTGATGCACCCGGTCCCACGCCTCGTGCACACAGCGCAGCCGGTCGTCGAATGCGGTTCCGGGAAAATACTCGGCCAGCGCCTGTACGGCCCGGCCGCGCGCGACATGTGCCTCGCGCAAGAGAAATACGGCCTTCTCCACCATTCTGGCTTCCACGGCATTCACCCCTTGAGTGGGCTTCTCGCTCCTCCTCGAAGGTAGCCCCGCGAAGGGATCGTTCGGGCAAAGCCGGGTCCGTATCCGGTAAAGCCGTTCTCATGATCCGACCAACACACCCCTGCGGCGGGACCCATGGCGCCCCGAGGCCGGGCCACCGGCGTGCGCGGAAGGACGCCGGCACGGGAAGCCGGGGCCAACAGCCCTCGGGGACAGCCCGGCCTCAGCAGCCGAACTCCTCCTTGGCCGAGGCCATGAAGGCGGCGGTGAAGTCCTTCATGCGCTCCCGGCCTTCTGCGGTCTCGGATTCCGCAACGTAGTTGCGGACGTTGATCTCCAGGACTTCGATCTCTCCTTCCATTGGGCACGAGGTTCGGACGAATGATCCCCCCGAATCGAGAATCGCATCCTGTCCGCCTATCACATCCTCATATGGGGACCAGATATTATAGGCGCTCGGGGCTGCCCGATAGGACTCCATCAGGTCGAATACCATCGGGTCCGAAAATGCTCTGACAGTGATAGCGATGGCGGCTACCTGATCGACCTGGATTCGGCAACTGTAGACGATCGGCTCAGTGGTATTCAGATTGAGTTTTTCCTGCTCAATCTCCCCCGGGGGAAGCAAAGATCTCAGTGAATCGGGAGATGCCTTGATGCCACAGAGATCAGTCGGGAGCGCATAATCTCCGCCCCCCGAGGAGCATCCACAAGCAGCCACGAGCAAGAGCAACGAGAGGCGCGCGAGCTTCATGACCTAATCATCCCTATCGCCAGTGGAGTTCGCAGCTCCCAAATGACCTGAATTGGCGGCATCCCGCATGATCTGATTGACGTGCGTCTTCCACTGCTCTTCTGGAAAGCCGTCAGGTGCCGGATTATTTGCAATCCACTGCTCGGCAAGACTGTCAAGATATCCATTTCCTTCGGCGTAGTAATCACCTCGGGAACGCTTTAGATCATCCTCCGTCGTCGAGTTGGCCCAATCCACCCACCTGCTGGTCAGCTGATCGACCGAATGCTGCAACGGGGTTCCGATATATGGCGTGTCGCCCAGGGTCGCCCCGATGAAGTTGTACATGTTCTTGCCCGCCCAGGACGAATCATCCTTGTCGATCTCCAGCGCCGCGTAACGTCCCTGCTCAAGAAACCCGATCGATCGTGCGATGTCATCGAGCACATAGACGGGATCTCCAGTGGTATCCGCCTCGATTTGCTCGGCGTACTCGATCACCATTGAGGTCTGCAAGATCTCATAGGATTCCGGACTCCTGGAAATCTGATTCGCTATCTCCGAGAGCTGGGCAGCGTCCAGCGGAAGGTCCCCGCCGGAATGGTTTCGCGCAGTCGCGTGAACATCGCTCCGGTAGTCGCCCAGCATCCGCGCCATGCTCTCCCTCAGCTCCGGAGGGAAGTCGTCTTCCATTCCGGATCCGATTTCCAGTGTTCGCCGGAACAGTCTCTGCTGTTCCGGCGAATGGTCCGGCGGATACGGATGGGACAGATCGGGGTTGACTCCGGTGGTGGCCGCGTAGAGGGCTTCGCCCACCGCGTTCAGGACTTCGTCGCTCTCACCCGGCGCATAAGTCCGCTCTTCGATGAAGTAGACGGCGTTGTCCTGCGGGTTGCCGGACAGGAAGAACTGTGTCGCGGCCTCCGGATTGTGGCTCAGGGCGTTCATCAGGCCGGTGGCCGGGTCGTAGGCGAAGCCGAGGCCGGGCAGCGCGACTCCGGTGGGAGTGGCCCAGCGATGGCCTTCCCCTTCCGGCTGTTCGAAAGCGACCAGCGCGTCACCGTAGGCGGTGAGGTAGCCCGCGTCGTATTCACCGAACCGCATCAGATCGCTCATGATCTGGAAACCGGTCAGGGTGTTCTCATAGCCATGGCCGTAGGGGTCCGTGCCCCTGGTGATGACGTCCGCTTCCCACGCCCCCATCCGATAGTCGCCACTGCGCGTGGCGAGGCCCAGGGTGGTGCCGAGGTTCTCCCGCAACTGGGCCACTGACTGCACATGCTCATGGGTCGGCTCCTGATCGGTTCCCAGCAGGGCCATGTCCGACCAGAAGCCCAGGACTCCGTCCGCTCCCATCCGGGTGGCGAAGTGGACCGCGAAGGATTCGTTGTCCTGGTTGGTCTCGAACAACTCGTTCATCCGGGCCAGGCCCTCGGGAGTCTTGTGCTCCCCGGTCTCGTAGAGCTCGATCACCTCAAGGGCGTCCGCGTACCCCTGCTGACGCTCGGCGGTCTCCCAGCCGTCCGCCGATGGGGCGGCGAAGGGCGCGCCTTCCTCACCCACCAGGTCGTACAAGGCCCGCGCAGCCGTGGTGTCCGCCTCCTCCGAGTTGCCGAGGATCTCCGCGATGCGCCGGGTGATGTAGTCCACGTCGCCCTGCCGGCCCGGATCCTGGAGACCGGTGCCATGGCGATCCAACTGCTCCAGGTACTCGTCCGCATATCCGTGGTTGGACCGCAGGTACACCGCCCCGTCCGGGTAGCGGATGGAGAGATCCAGCTGGGCCGCCTCCTCCGACAGGGCCACCAGGTCGTTCCGCGCCGAACGCTGTTTGTCGGCCAGGGTGAGCAAGACGTCATGGATGGCGGCGGCGATCTCGTGCGCATGGCTGAAGCGCCGCCCAGTGGCGGTCAGGAGGGGTTTAGCCGCCTCCGCCGTCTCCCCGCGCCAATCCAACGGTTCGACCTTGGCCAGCAAGCCTTCCTGCGCAGCCTGTGACAGCTCTCCGAGGCTGCTCGCCAGGGAGCTCCAGTCCTCGGCAGCCGTTTCCAGATTGGCGAGGTTCAGGTTGTACAGCTGCTCATAGGTGGGCATCACGGCCTCCGTTCGCGGCCGTGCCCCACATACCGGTGATCTCTGTGGCGGGCGGGCCCGGTTCCAGAGCCGCGATCACCGGATTGCCGATGGGCAAGGCCGCGTGCACCCGGTGCAACTGGCCGACGATGTCAGCTTCCAGTTCGGTGTGGGATGTGACAGAGGAGTCGAGGCCTTCCTCGATGGTCTGGCAATCCGCCATCAGACCCATGGACTTACGGAAGAACCGGTTGATGGCGGTCGACAGCGCCGAACCACTGGACAGACCGGCGGCCCGCAGATCCGCCGCCGCGCCGGAACTGGAGGCGGTGGCCACTCCGGTGACCGAGGACAGTCCGAACCGCAACTCCCTGGCATCGCCGGCGATCCCGGCCAGCGCCACCGGGTCGAGGGAAAGATCCGCCAGCGGCGACCGGCCCCCCGGGGGCGGGGTGTCACCGACACCGCCGTCCCAGTCCTGGTGGGTTCCCGGGTTGAGCGCCGCATCCTCCGGCGCCGCCGGAGACGGGGGCGGGGGCGGGGGTGAGGATGGAGGCGGGGTGTCGTACCCCGTTCCACCATCCCAGTCCGAGTTCAGTCTGGTGCGTACCGAATCATCCGCCGGCGACATGCCTTCCCCCGTTGTGCGCAACGCTTTGGCCACACTCACCGTATCAAGGGGCCTTCAGGCAGTCACCGGCGTCAAACTGCGGCGAACGACGGCATTGTGCCCCACGACCATGTCCGAACCCAGGCCGGTCCGTACCCGCCGGGGCCCGGCACGGCACCGCGACCCCTACGCCCTCCGCCGCCACACCGTCCACCCGGTCACGGCGACCAGAACGAGAACGACGCCACCACCAACGAGCCAGGGCAGCGAGCCATTGCCGGAAGACTCGGCCGGCGAAGCGGCCCCCGCATCCGCCCCCGGCTCGGGCCCTGCTGCCGGATCGGACTCCGGCTCCGGCGAGGGCGAGGGCGAGGGGGTAGCGGGCGGACTGAGCCGGGCCTCATAGTCACGGAAGATGGGCGGACTGTCCGGGTCCCCCGGATCCCCTTCCCCATCAACGATGACCCGATCGGGCCGCACGATGCCGTACCCGGTCTCATCATCCCGCCGCTGATCATCCGACCGCTCAGCCGTGTTGAGCATGACACGCAGGACCTGGTTCTTCGTCCAGTCCGGATGCTGCGACCAGATGAGGGCGGCAGAGGCGGATGCAAGGGCGGTGGCGGAACTCGTCCCGCCCCGCTCATGCAGACAGAGCGGGCCATCGAGTCCCTCGCAGTGCCAGGGGACATCATTTCCCGGGGCAGCAAGAGCCACCTGCGGGCCATAGGTCGAGTAGGAAGACCGCTCACCCTCTGGCGTCACAGCACCGATACCCACGACGCCATCCAGACTCGCGGGTGGATGAGGTTCGTTTTGGCCCTCAGCTTCATTTCCGGCCGATGCGAAGAAGAGCACTCCCGCCCGTATCGCGGTGTCAACGGCCTCTTTCAAAGGTCCACGGTTGCCAACCACGTCCAATTTGCCACTTGACAGGCTGATGATGTCTGCTCCCGATTCCACCGCGTACTGAATCCCCTCCTTCCATGTCTCAGCGGATTCTGCGGTGAAAAATCCCCGTTCCCCCGTGAAAATGCGAATGGGAAGGATCTTGGCTCCTGGTGCGAGTCCCCGAATACCTCCGTCCTTGCCCGTTCCCGCGATCAGGGTGGCCATGTGAGTGCCGTGTCCGTCCGTGTCAACGTGCGCACCCGATCCATCCATCGTGAAGTCGACGCCGTCAAGAACTTGACCTTGTAGTTCTGGAAGACTGGAGTCAACTCCGGTGTCGAGGACAGCAACGGTGATCCCTTCACCCCTGGCATGCTCCCAGATCTCCTCGGTGCGCATCGATTCGAAGTACCAGGGGTTTTCGGGGGTGCCGACCGCATGAGCGGTGGCGGGTGCGGTGGCGAATATTGCGGTGAGGCCAAGAATGGTAACGAAGGCCCGGCTGGTACTAGTCATGGCTGCTGCCTGTCGTCCTTGCTCTCGTTCCTCTTACGCTTCTTCTTGCTGTCCCTCTTGCGCCCCTGCCCGGGCAGGCCAATGACACCCGTAGGCTTCGGCAATACCCGCTTGCGTTCCCCTCGTTCTCCGCCGCGCCCGTCTACGATGGCTTTACCATAAGTGCCGCGCGGTTCGGCCGGGCTGTCCTTCCTGTAAGGGACCAGCCTGCTGTTGGATGCGTTCATGCCCGGCTGAATCACCCCACCCGCAGGAATACGCGACGCCACCGTCGGCTTCGCGTTCGGCGTGGGTCTCCCACCGAGAAGTCCATAGTTGTTCGCACGCCCCCACGGATTGCCCGCACCAGGGACAGAGCTCCGGCCACCACCCTGGCCCGGACTGGCTCCGGGCGGCCGGCCCACCGGCGGCTGCTGACCACCCGGAACACCCGGCCCGCCAGGCCGGGAAGCGGCAGGCGGTTGCGAACCCGGACCAGCAGGTGGCCCTGACGGCGCACGCACCTCGCCCGGCCGCACAACCGGACCCCGTATCGGCGGCACTTGGCCCTCACCAGCACGCCCGGGACCAGGTTGCTGCGGCCACCCCGGGAACGGACCCACCACCGGCGCCTGACCACCCGGACCACCACCCGTTACCGGCCGCTCAACCACCGGCGGAGGAGACACAGATGGAACCGGAGGAGCAGCCCCGTTCGGCCTCACCCCCACCGAATCCAACGACGTCCCCACACCGTTACTGTCAGCACCAGGTCCGGGTATGGAGATTACGCTTGAGTTTCGCGGCGAACCTGGTTGGGACCCGTTGGGGAACGATGCGACATCGCGGGCCTCGCTCGTATGCGGAGGCGCTTGTGATGGAGCAGGAACTCCACCATAGGACGCGGGCGGGTTCCCAGAACCGCGCCCAACCGAACCGGCTTCCTCGCCCATATCCTCCAAGGGCATCGGCTGGAACTGTGGTTCCCGATGGCTCCCGATGATCGCCGCTGACGTCTTGTACGCGGAGCCCAGACGGGTGATCGCCGCGATGGCTTCCTGGCGGCGCGCTTCCTGTGTGCCATCCGCGACGCCGGGCAACACCGTCTGGAACCCCGGATCGGCAGCGGTGTCTGTCGCCCGGAACCGTTCCGGCTCCGGCATCTCACTCTGAGCCTGACGCAGGGCCACCCCCGCGTTGGTGATCTGCATGCCGACCACGCTCGCGTACGACCCCAGTAGATCCGACTCCAGATAGAAGCGGCTGATCCACTCTCGGAACGCGTCCGCCGCTTGGCCCTGCCACTCCAACTCTCCTGCTGCACGCCAGATCTGCTGACCGACATCAGCGACCCGCTCGGCCACCGCCCCCAGTGCCTCGCCCCGCTGGATCAACGCGTCCGGGTTCGCCCCGGCGAGCAGCCCCGCCAACTCCTCATGTGACATGGTCTCCAGGCGCTCGTCCAGGTGATCCCTGATGGACGCCTGCGGCAGATACCGCTCCCCAGGATCCTCCATGCCGGTTCCCCTCCCCGCGTTCCACCCAACGAACGAAACGTCCGCGTCCCAGAATACGGTCCGCCTCCGACATGCCACTCAGGGCTACCAACCCAACGGCAGCCCACCCCCACCTCACCGCGACGAGGTCAGGGCCTCCGTGAAGCTCTCCCACGCGCCGGAATCGACCGTAACGCAAGAACCGTCCGGGGCCTTCGAGTCGCGCAAGCCCACCCGGGCACCCGTGAAGGCCACTTCGACGCATTGGCCGCCGTTGTCGGAGCTGTAGCTACTCCTGCGCCACACTGTCGCCACCGAGCCGGAGCCACCCGTGGTTGTCACGAACCGCCCTTCCACTCTCGACGAATCGCCGCACGCACGAAGGCACCCCACGCGCCCGAGCCGACGACCAACACAGGCCCATCGGAGACCTTCGAGTCCCGCAGACCCACGACACCGCTCCCCAAGGCAGCCTCGACGCACTGGCCACCGTTGTCTTCGCTGTAGCTACTCCTGCGCCAATCTGCAGCCTCAAGACCCTGAACATCCATCGCGACGCCCTTCTTTGAGTTGATGCGTCCTTACACTTCACCGGCCACACGCAGGATATGGCGTCGTGACTCCTCCGGCCCCAGCGCCGCAGCCTGGAGCCGCGCCCAGAGGGCGGAGTAAGTCCGCACAGCATCCGGACGATCCAGGTAGTCCGCGTCCATGTAGTCCTCCAGGTACACCACATCGGTGCTGGCGTCTTGGTCGAACCTCAGTATCGAGAAGGAAAAGGACGCGGGCACATAACTCTCACCGTCGAAAGGCAAGACCTGCAACTGAACTTTCGGCCTATGTGCCACATCGGCGAGATGCTGCAGCTGCTCACGCATCACGTTGGCGCCGCCGACGTTGCGCCGAAGCACGGACTCGCTCAGGATGACTTCGAACTGCGCCGCGTCTGGCCTGTCGAGGACGCTTGCACGTTCTGTCCTGACCTTGACCTGTCGATCCAAGTCAGCGCCCAACGTTCCGGGGCGCGCGAATACCGACCGTGCGTATGCCTCGGTCTGCAGCATGCCCGGAACGCTCTCCGCCTGGTAACACCGGATATCTGTGGCGTCCTCCTCCAAGTCGAGGTACTGCCGGAACCAGTCCGGGATGACGTTCCGGTAGCCGCTCCACCGCCCCCGTTGCCGTCCCGATCTGGCCAGGTCCCGCATCCAGTCGGCCTGCTCGCCGTCCACCTCATACAGATCCAGCAGGACGTTCAGATCCGTGAGCTTGATGCCGTTCTGGCCGGCTTCCATGCGGCTCACCTTGCTTGACGCCGCATCGATGGCCACGGCCGCCTCGTCCTGAGTCTTCTCCGCCCGCTCACGTGCGCGTTTGAGCGCGATGCCGAGCCTTCGGCGCTGAATTGTCGGTGAAGCCACCTTCACCCACCTCCATCCATGGTCACCCACACGACTGAACTGCACACGGAGAGTATCCAAACTCTAGCCGAGCGCGAGCCCTTCGATCTAATCTAGAAGTCCATTTTAGACCTCGCGAAGGGATGGGCCGCCATGCCCAACACCGACACCTCCAACGAGCCAACCCGCGCCGAGTTCTACCTCGACCGCGTGCGGCGCCTCAGCCACATCGTCGAAGAGGTCACCTCCGACCGTGATCTCGCCGTCCTCCGCGCCCACGAGCACGGGGCCAGTCACCAGGAGATCGCCCAGCGGGCCGACCTCAAGACCGCCGACGTGGACACCGTCGTCATCACCCTCCTCGCCGAGGAGGACATCGCCGACTGGTGCGACGGGCCCGATTACCTGCCCGTGTGGCGGCACCACTACTGATCACAGCCCCCGGCCACCGCTCCCTCACCGGCCGCCGACCCCGCACGTGCCCCCAGCGGCCACCCCAGCGGCCACCCGAGCGCTCCCCACAAGTGGGCCGGATTTCACACCCGCGCCCCCACACGTCGTCCACCGGCACACCCATCCCACCGCGTTAGGGTGGGGAGCCCCCACGCCCCCCTGTGCCCCACCCGCGAGGAGTCCCTGCCACCGTGGCCGACAACTTCGTTCACCTGCATGTTCACACCGAGTACTCGATGCTCGACGGTGCCGCGAAGAACGGCAAGCTGTTCGCCGAAGTCGAACGCCAGGGGATGCCGGCGGTCGCCATGAGCGACCACGGCAACATGTTCGGCGCCTACGAGTTCTTCCAGACGGCCGGGAAGACCGGGGTCAAGCCGATCATCGGCATCGAGGCGTACGTCGCGCCCGAGTCCCGCTTCCACAAGAAGCAGGTCTTCTGGGGCGGCAGCGGACGCGGCCAGGACGCCAGCGGCGAGGGCGGCAAGGACGTCTCCGGCGGTGGCCGGTACACCCACATGACCATGTGGGCGCAGAACGCCCAGGGGCTGCGCAATCTCTTCCGGCTCTCCTCGCTCGCCTCCTTCGAGGGCTACTACATGAAGCCCCGCATGGACCGCGAGCTGATCTCCCAGTACGCCTCCGGCATCATCGCCACCACCGGCTGCCCCTCCGGCGAGGTCCAGACCCGCCTGCGGCTCGGCCAGTTCGACGAGGCCGTCAAGGCCGCCGCCACGTACCAGGACATCTTCGGCAAGGAGAACTACTTCCTGGAACTGATGGACCACGGCCTCGACATCGAGCGCTCGGTCCGTGAGGATCTGCTGCGCATCGCCAAGCAGCTGAACATCCCGCTGCTGGCCACCAACGACTCGCACTACGTCACCGAGGACCAGGCCGACGACCACGACAGCCTGCTGTGCGTCGGCGTGGGCAAGAACAAGGCGGACACCAACCGCTTCAAGTTCAACGGCACCGGCTACTACATCAAGACCTCCGCCGAGATGCGGCAGCTCTTCTCCGAGCTGCCGGAGGCCTGTGACAACACCCTCCTGATCGCCGAGCGCGTCGAGTCGTACAAGGAGGTGTTCGCCTACGAGGACCAGATGCCGCAGTTCGCCGTCCCCGAGGGCGAGACCCAGGCCAGCTGGCTGCGCAAGGAGTGCGAGCGCGGCATCAAGGAGCGGTACGGCGACAACCCGGACCCCGAGGTGCTGGAGCGCCTGGAGACCGAGCTGAGCGTCATCACCCCGATGGGCTTCGACTCCTACTTCCTCGTCGTCTCCGACATCTGCAAGTACGGCCGCGACAACGGCGTCCCGGTCGGCCCCGGCCGTGGCTCGGCCGCCGGCTCCCTGGTCGCCTACCTGACCCGCATCACCGACGTCGACCCGCTCAAGCACGGGCTGCTCTTCGAGCGGTTCCTCAACCCCGAGCGCATCAACCCCCCGGATGTCGACCTCGACTTCGACGACCGCCAGCGCGACGTCATGGTGCGGTACCTCACCGAGAAGTACGGCGAGGCCTACACCGCCCAGGTGAACACCTTCGGCACCATCAAGGCCAAGGCGGCCATCAAGGACGCCAACCGCATCCTCGGCTTCCCCTTCTCCATGGGCGACCGCATCACCAAGGCGATGCCGCCGGACGTCATGGGCAAGAGCATCCCGCTCTCCGGCATCTTCGATCCCGAGCACCCCCGGTACTCCGAGGCGTCCGAGATCCGCTCGATGTACGAGAACGAGCCGGACGTCAAGAAGATCATCGACACCGCCCGCGGCATCGAGGGCCTCACCCGCGGCACCGGCGTGCACGCCGCCGCCGTCATCCTCTCCCGCACCCCCCTGCTGGACCTGATCCCGATGCACAAGCGGGACCGGGACGGCACGATCATCACCGGCTTCTCGTATCCCGACTGCGAGGAGATGGGCCTGATCAAGATGGACTTCCTGGGTCTGCGGAACCTGGGCATCATCGATCACGCCATCAAGATCATCAAGGAGAACCGGGGCATCGAGGTCGACACCAGCACCATCGAGCTGGACGACAAGCCCACCTACGAGCTGCTGGCCCGCGGCGACACCCTCGGCGTGTTCCAGCTCGACGGCACCGCCATGCGCTCCCTGCTGCGCCTGATGCAGCCCGACCGCTTCGACGACATTTCCGCCGTCCTCGCGCTCTACCGCCCCGGCCCGATGGGCGTCGACTCGCACACCAACTACGCGCTGCGCAAGATCGGCCGCCAGGAGATCACCCCGATCCACCCGGAGCTGGAGGAGCCGCTGCGGGAGGTCCTCGACCCCACCTACGGCCTCATCGTCTACCAGGAGCAGGTGCAGAAGGCCGCCCAGATCCTCGCCGGGTACAGCCTCGGCCAGGCCGACCTGCTGCGCCGCGCCATGGGCAAGAAGAAGCCCGAGGTGCTGGCCAAGGAGTTCGTCCCCTTCCAGAAGGGCTGCCGGGAACGCGGCTACTCGGACGAGGCGATCCAGGCCGTGTGGGACGTCCTGGTCCCCTTCTCCGGCTACGCGTTCAACAAGTCGCACACCGTCGCGTACGGCATGGTGGCGTACTGGACCGCCTATCTGAAGGCCAACTACCCCGCCGAGTACATGGCGGCCCTGCTCACCTCGGTCGACAACGACAAGGACAAGACCGCCATCTACCTGGCGGAGTGCCGCCGCCTCGGCATCAAGATCCTCTCCCCCGACGTGAACGAGTCCGTCGCCGACTTCTCCGCCATCGGCGAGGACGTCCGCTTCGGCCTGAAGTCCATCCGCAACGTCGGCGCCAACGTCATCGAGTCCCTGGTGAACACCCGCAAGTCCAAGGGCAAGTACACCTCCTTCGCCGACTTCCTCGACAAGTCCGAGATCGTGGTCTGCAACAAGCGCACCATCGACTCCCTCATCAAGGCCGGCGCCTTCGACTCCCTCGGCCACACCCGCAAGGGCCTGTGCGACATCCACGAGAGCGCCGTCGACGCCGTCATCCCGGTCAAGAAGCAGCAGGCCATCGGCCAGGACGACCTGTTCGGCTCCATCGACACCGGTGACGACGCCCCCACCATCGGCCTCGACTTCGCCATCAGCGACCAGGAGTGGAACCGCAAGGCCAAGCTCTCCCTGGAGCGCGAGATGCTCGGCCTGTACGTCTCCTCCCACCCCCTGGACGGCGCCGAGCACATCCTGGCCCGCAGCCGCGACACCTCCATCGCCGAACTGCTGAACTCCGGCCGCACCGAGGGCGAGGCCAAGATCGCCGGCCTGATCACCGGCATCGACCGCCGGCTGAACAAGCAGGGCGACCCGTGGGCCATCGTCACGATCGCCGACCGGGACGCCAGCATGGAGGTGCTGTTCTTCCCCAAGTCGTACGCCCTCGTCCAGCACGAGCTGATCGACGACAACGTGCTCTCGGTCCGGGGCCGTATCAACGAGCGCGACGGCGCCATCAGCCTCTTCGGCCAGGAGATCACCGCCCTGGACATCTCCTCCGCCGAGCACGGCGGCAAGCCGCCCGTCCTGCTGGTCCTCCCCGAGCACCGGATCAACGGCCGCGCCATCCGCGAGCTGAAGCGCACCCTGAAGGCGCACCCCGGCGACTCCCCGGTCCGCCTCAAGGTCGAGGGCCGGCAGAAGACCACGATCTTCGAGCTGGGCTTCCTGGTGAACCCGGAGAACATCGCCTCCGACATCAAGGGCGGATTCGGTCCCTCGGCGTGGGCGGGCATCGCGTTGTGAGCGTCACCCCCGTACCGGTCGGGGGCCCACCCGTGGCACACTCGGCACGATGGGCATAACCAGCGGACCCGGCATACGCGCGGCGCGCGCCGCCATCTTCAGCGCGCTGTGCGTCGCGCTGGCGTCCGCCGCCCACGTCCTGCTCTCCGGCGCCCCGCTGCCGCTGCCCACCGTGGCCGGCGTCACAGCGGGGGTCTTCGCCCTCGCCTATGTCCTGGCCGGCAGCGGCGAGCGCGGCTACTGGCAGATCGCCGGGCTGCTGCTGCCGCTCCAGCTGGCCGCCGACACCGTCTTCACCGCGGGACAGGCCGCCTGCTACGGCACCGGCGAGGAGCCCTTCCCGCGCCCGCTGCGCTTTCTCGGCCTTGACCTGATCTGCGCGGGCGGCGACTTCGGTACGCCGCTGGCCCGGCTCGCCGCCGGGGACCAGACCGCGCTGGCCACCCCCGTGCACCCGGCGCTGCCCTGGCTGCTGCTCGGCGCCCACCTCGGCATCGGCCTCGCCGCCGCCGGCTGGCTGCGCTGCGGCGAGGCGGCACTGGCCCGGCTGCTGCACGCCGCCGTGGCCGCCACCTTCCGGCCGCTGCTGATCGCCGCCGCCGTCCACCGCGCCCCCGCGGCGGACCGCCCGGCGCTCCCCGCCGGCCCGCACCGCCACCGGCCGCTGGGCGCCGGCGCGCTGCTCACCC
Organism: Streptomyces sp. NPDC059853; assembly: GCF_042731495.1. NCBI lineage: Bacteria > Bacillati > Actinomycetota > Actinomycetes > Kitasatosporales > Streptomycetaceae > Streptomyces > Streptomyces sp. NPDC059853. Next base: position 6,503 of record NZ_JBHWJL010000066.1, on the reverse strand, counting down.
ACTCCGTGTCCCTGCGCGGGCCACCGTGTGATCTGCGCCTCGCCGCCTGATCATCACCCCGAGCACAGCCGATACGGACACCACGGAGACCATCACCATGAGCAAGCGCAACTCCCAGGAAGCCAAGCGCGAGGCCCGCGAGCGGCTGAAGGCCGAACGCGAGAAGCAGGCCAGGCGCGACAAGATCCGCCGCCAGCTGACGGTCGGCGGCTCGGCCCTCGCCATCCTCGCGATAGCCGGCGGCATCGGCTTCGCCATCGCCAACAACACCGGCGGCGGCAGCGACAGCACCGACTGGAGCGCGGCCCGCGACATCCTGGACAACGGCGGCACCCCCGCCGACGACAGCGCCGCCGGGGACGGGGCGAACTACCCCACCGAGGCCCCGGCCAACACCGCCGGTGACGACGGCCTCACCATCCAGGTCGGCGACCCGGACGCGGCGAACACCGTCACCCTGTACGAGGACCCGCGCTGCCCGGCCTGCGCCGCCTTCGAACAGGCGATGGGCGAAACGTTCAAGCAGGGCATCGAGGACGGCAGCTACAAGGTCGAGTTCGTGTTCGGCACCTTCCTCGACAACAGCTTCCCCGGCAACGGCTCCAAGAACGCCGTGGCCGCCATGGGTGCCGCCCTCAACGTCAGCCCCGAGGCGTTCCTCGACTTCCACCAGGCGCTGTACTCCGAGGAGTGGCACCCGGCCGAGAACAAGGACGGCTTCACGGACGAGTACCTCATCGAGATCGGCGACAGCGTCCCGGAGCTGAAGGACAACCAGGAGTTCCAGGACGCCATCACCAACAGCACCTACGCCACGTGGGCGCTGCAGATGTCGGACAAGTTCGACGGTGCCTCGGTCCGGGGCACCCCGTCCGTCTCGATCAACGGTGAACGGCTGGAGAAGGTCCCCTACTCCCCCGCGGACCTGGACGCCGCCCTGGCCGCCAACCCGGCCGAGTGACCCCCCGCTGAGCCCGGCCGGCCCCGCCCGGCCGGGCTTGGCCGTGTCTTTCGGATCTTCACGGGGCCGCGACGCCGGCCACGGCACCTCGCCGCGCTGTCGCATCTCGCGAGGACGACCCGGTACGAGCCGGGTTCCTCCGCCCCGCGACGCACCGCATCCGACGGCGCGGCCCGATCCACGAAGCTCCGAAAGACACGGCCTACCCCACCTCGTCCACGAACGCCAGCGCCACCCGCCAGGTCGCCTCCGCCGCCTGCGCGTCGTAGTCCGGCAGATCCGGGTCGGTGTACAGATGTCCGGCCCCCGGATACGGGAAGACCTCCGCCTCCGCGCCGGTCCGCCCGATCCGCAGATACCAGGCCGTCAGCCAGTCGTGCGGCTCGAACGGGTCGGGGTCGGCCACATGCAGCTGGACCGGCAGCCCGTCCACCGAGGCGTCCTCGGCGATGTCGGCGGTGCCGTGCAGGAGCAGCAGACCGCGCGCCTTCACATCCCCCAGCGCCAGGGTCTGCGCCAGCGAGGCGCCCAGCGAGAACCCGGCGTACACCAGGCCCGCGTCCGAGTACGGCGCGGTGGCGGCGATGGCGCGGCGCAGCAGCTCGTCCCGGCCGATCTCGTCCTTGATCTCCATCCCCTCCTCCACGGTGTCCGCGGTCCTGCCGTCGTACAGGTCGGGAACGACCACCCGGTGCCCGGCGGCCCGCAGCCGCTCCGCCGCCGCGTGCACGGCGGGCCGCAGCCCGTAGGCGGAGTGGAACAGCACAACATCGGCCATGGTCGGATCGCCTTCCCACAGGGGCACTCTTGCTCAGGCTCCTCATCCTGCCAGTAGCCTTGCCGGATGGGCGCGCCGCGTGGGCGCCCGCCCGGGACCGCGACCACGGAGGACTGAACCACCCATGGATGATGTGCTGCGGCCACTGCTGGTGATCGGTGGCACCATCACCCTCACGCTCGTCATCGGCTGGCTGATCGACCGCGCCCTGCGCGCCGCCGACCGCCGGCACCCGGAGACCCGGCTGTGGTCCCTGCTCCGCTCGTGCCAGCTGCCGCTGCAGATCCTGCTCGGCTCGGCGGCCGTCCAGATCAGCTACGCGGCGTGGGACCTGGCCCTGGGGCGCGGCGACGTCATCCCGAAGATGCTGGCCACCCTGACGATCGCCGCGGCCGCCTGGCTGGTGATACGCGCCGCGGACGCGGTCGGCGAGAACACCCTGGCCCGGTACGAGGCCCGCACGGACGACCTCGCCCGGGCCCGCCAGTTCCGCACCCAGCTGACGATGCTGCGCCGGGTGGTCACCACGGTGCTGGCCATCGTGGCCTCGGCGGTGGCGATCCTGCTGCTCTTCCCGGACCTGCGGACGCTGGGCACCTCGATGCTGGCGTCGGCCGGTGTGATCGGTGTCATCGCCGGTGTGGCGGCCCAGTCGATGCTGGGCAATCTGTTCGCCGGGCTCCAGATCGCCTTCGGCGAGTCGGTGAAGATCGGTGACACCGTGGTCGTGGACGGCGAGTGGGGCACGGTCGAGGAGCTGTCGCTGGCGTTCCTGACGATCCGCATCTGGGACGACCGCCGGCTCACGATGCCGGTGTCGTACTTCAACAGCCGCCCCTACGAGAACTGGTCGCGCGGCGGCCACGAGATCACGGCGACGGTCTATCTCCATCTGGATCACGCGACCCCGGTCCCCGAGCTGCGCAAGCGGCTCCAGGACTTCCTGCTGGGCCGCGCGGACTGGGACGGCCGGGTGTGGAGCCTGGTGGTGACGGATTCCACCCCGACCACGATCCAGGTCCGCGCGGCGATGTCGGCGAAGGACTCCAGTGACGCCTGGACCCTGCGGTGCGCGGTCCGCGAGGAACTGATCGCCTGGCTCCGCGACCACCACCCCTACGCCCTCCCCCGCGTCCCCACCGCCCCGGCGGCGATCCCCCCGGCCAGAGAACACCCGGCCACCTGACCCCACCCGGCACACCCACAACGGCCCGGGGCCGCCTCCTCCCGCCGGATACCGTCCGGCCGCCCGCCCGGCTGCGCGCGCCACCGGCCACCGTGCCGCCAACGCCCGGAACACGGCGGCGACAGCGCCACCCGCCAGGGGACCCGGCCGCGCAGCAAGCGTCCCGCGCCGACCACGGACCTCACCCGCTCGCCGCGACCGCCCCGGCGAGCGGGCCTCCGCCCCTGGCCACGGGCCATCGGCCGCTCCCGCCGCCCACCACCGTCCCGCAGCGGCCCACCGGGCCCAGCCGGCACGGCGCCCAGTGGACACCGCCCGCCCGCACGTCAACCGCGACACCCCGCGCCCTCGCCGCCAGGCGACCCCCGCCACGCAGCGGCCCGCGCCCGCCTTCGGCGCTTGCCGGCCAGGCTAGAGGCTGCGCTGGTCCAGCTGCCGCAGGACGCGGTCCACCACCTCCGGGTCGGAGCCCGGTTCGCTGCGCGCGGCCAGCACCTCGTGCCGGGCCGCCGACAGCAGTTCCGCGTTCAGGCGGTGCAGGTGCCGCAGATGGCCGGCCCGTTTCTGGAAGGCTTCGCGCCGTTCGTCGTCGGCGATGCGCGGCGAGATCCGTACCCCGATCTCGTACGCCCGGCGCAGCAGGATCTCGGAGACCTCCTCCGGCAGCCGGTCCCCCTCGGCCTCCTCGATCTCCCGCAGCCGCCGTTTGGCGGCTTGCGCCGCCCGCACCGCCAGGTCGTGTTCCAGTTCCTCCTCGGCCGCGCTGTCCGCCCGCACGCCCAGCCGGCCGGCCAGCCAGGGCAGGGTGAGCCCCTGGAGCAGCAGGGTGCCGATGACGACGACGAACCCGATGAAGATGATCGCGTCCCGTTCCGGGAAGTCCGCCCCGGCGTCGGTGCTGAGCGGGATGGCGAGGGCGAGGGCCACGGAGGCCACGCCGCGCATGCCCGACCACCACATGATCAGCGTCTCGCGCGGGCTGACCGGGATCTCCTCGGCGTAGTCGGTGCGCCGGTGGAGCCGCTGGGTGAGCCAGGAGGCGGGCAGCAGCCACAGCAGCCGGACCAGGATCACCACGGCCAGGACCAGTCCGGCGGCCGGGAGCAGTTCGCGCCAGCGTTCGCCTGCGGTGCCGGCCACGTTGTGGAGTTCGAGGCCGATGAGGCCGAAGGCGACGCCGGTCACCAGGGTGTCGATGATGGACCAGAAGGCGTGGCCGGTCATCCGTCCGGCGACGTCGTCGGCGTCGGCCGACCCCTCGCTGAGGAAGATGGCGGTGACGAGGACGGCCAGCACCCCGGAGCCGTGCATCTGCTCGGCGAGCACATAGGACGCGAACGGCACGAGCAGCGTCATGCCGGTCCGCAGGGTGGCGTCACCCAGCAGGGCCAGCACCTTGACCGTGGCCCAGCCGAGCACCACGCCGACCACGATGGCCAGCGCCGCGGACAGCAGCAGTTCGCCGCCGGCCGAGCCCACCGAGAAGGTTCCGGTGAGGGTCGCGGCGATGGCGACGTGGTAGAGGGTGATGGCCGTCACGTCGTTGAAGAGGCCCTCGCCCTCCAGGATGGACACCATCCGGCGGGGCAGCCCGATCCGTCCGGCCACGGCGGTGGCGGCGATCGGGTCGGGCGGTGCCACCAGCGCACCGAGGGCCACGGCGGCGGCCAGCGGCAGCCCGGGGACGACGGTGTGGGCCACGGCCGCGACGGCGGCGGTGGTGACGAAGACCAGCGCCACCGCCAGCAGCAGGATGGGGCGCAGATTGGCGGTGAACTGCCGCCAGGAGGTGCGCTGCACGGCGGCGTAGAGCAGCGGCGGCAGCACCAGCGGCAGGATCAGCTCGGGCGCGACGTCGACGTTCGGTACGAAGGGCAGCAGCGCCAGGACGCCGCCGAACACGGTCATCAGTACCGGCGCGGGCAGCGAGATCCGGTCCCCGAGCGGCACGGTGACCACGGCACCGAGCAGCAGGACGAACAGGAGGGTGAGCTGGTCCATTCAGTTGATCCTAAGGCCGCCCCGGGGAATTCCGGGGAAACGCCCGGATACGGGAGGGAACACCCCGGTCCCCTCCCCCGGTCACCCGCTCAGGCGCTCTCGGCGCGCACCCGGTCCAGGGCCCGCCGCAGGTCCTCGGGGTACTCGCTGGCGAACTCGGCCCACTGCCCGTCCCCGGGGTGGGTGAACCCCAGCCGCACCGCGTGCAGCCACTGCCGGGTGAGCCCGAGCCGCTTGGCGAGGGTGGGGTCGGCCCCGTACGTCAGGTCTCCCACGCAGGGGTGCCGGTGGGCCGACATGTGCACCCGGATCTGGTGGGTGCGCCCGGTCTCCAGCTTGACGTCGAGCAGACTGGCCGCCCGGAACGCCTCGATCAGGTCGTAGTGCGTGACCGAGGGCTTGCCCTCCGCCGTGACGGCCCACTTGTAGTCGTGCTGGGGGTGCCGTCCGATGGGGGCGTCGATGGTGCCGCTGAGCGGATCGGGGTGGCCCTGGACGAGGGTGTGGTAGCGCTTGTCGACGGTGCGCTCCCGGAACTGCTGCTTGAGCAGCGAGTACGCGCGCTCCGACTTGGCCACCACCATCAGGCCGGAGGTGCCGACGTCCAGCCGGTGGACGATGCCCTGCCGCTCGGCCGCGCCCGAGGTGGCGATCCGGTAGCCGGCGGCGGCGAGGCCGCCGATGACGGTGGGGCCGCTCCAGCCGGGGCTGGGGTGGGCGGCGACACCGACCGGCTTGTTCACCACGACGAGTTCGTCGTCGTCGTGGACGATCTCCATGCCCTCCACCGGCTCGGCCACCACGGTGACCGCGCCGGGCGGCGGGGGCATCTCGACCTCGATCCAGGAACCGCCGGTGACCCGCTCGGACTTGCCGACCTCGGCCCCGTCCAGGCGCACCTTTCCCGCGGCGGCCAGTTCGGCCGCCTTGGTGCGGGAGAAGCCGAGCATCCGGGCGAGGGCGGCGTCGACCCGCTCCCCTTCCAGGCCGTCGGGTACGGGAAGGGTCCGGGTCTCGGGAAGCGCACTCACCCGAATGAGTATGCCCGAGGCGGCTCAGTCCTTGTGCACGGTGCCGTCGGGGTCGAGCCCGCGGAACGACAGGATGACGATCAGGATGCCGCCGCAGACGATGGCCGAGTCGGCCAGGTTGAACACCGAGAAGTGCTGGACCGAGATGAAGTCCACCACATGCCCCTCGAACACCCCGGGGGCCCGGAACAGCCGGTCGGTGAGGTTGCCGAACGCGCCGCCCAGCAGCATGCCCAGCGCGATCGCCCACGGCGTGCTGTACAGCTTCCTGGCCAGCCGGATGATCACCACGACCACCGTGGCGGCCACGGCGGTCAGGAAGACGGTCAGCGCCTCGCCGAAGCCGAACGCGGCGCCGCCGTTGCGGATCACCGAGAAGCGCACCCACTCGCCGATGACCTCGATGGACCGCTGGTGCTCCAGCCACTCCACCGCGGCGATCTTGGTGACCAGGTCGAGCACGAAGGCGAACGCCGCCACGCCGGCCAGCACGCCGATCCGGCGGCGCCGCGGCGCCGCCGGATCCGCCTCGGGCCCGTCCCCGGC